>NZ_JBEYFP010000452.1:0-4843 GCF_040634455.1 Kitasatospora sp. NPDC007106 | reverse complement strand
CGCCCTCGTGCAGCCAACTCACCGTCTGCAGACCGATGTGCGGGTGCGGCGGCACCTGCATGCCGGGCTCGTCGGCGATGTCGTCCGGGCCGTAGTGGTCGACGAAGCACCAGGCGCCGACCATCCGGCGGCCCATGCTCGGCAGCAGCCGCCGCACCACGGTGGATCCGCCTAGCGCCGTCTCGCGGGCGACCAGCAGGTCCCGCACCGGACCCTCGGCGCGGTTGCCGCCGCAGGCGGTGGGGGTGGGGCGCAGGTCGAGGTCACTCATGGCGACCGGCCTCCTGCCCGTCGGCACCGGCACCGGAACCGGAACCGGCTGCGTGCTGCCAGCGCACCGCGCCGTGGTGCGCCTGTTCGACGATCGGGGTGCCGCCGCGGACCGCCCGGGTCACCGGGGTGCGGTCGGCGATGTCGAGCAGCCGGGCCCGCTGCGCCTCGTCGAGGTCGCCGAGCAGCTCGATCCGCCGGGTGATCCGCACGCTCTTCTCCGGGCCCTTCTCGTAGCCGAGGTGCACCCGGACGGTCTCCAACGGCCAGTCCTTGCGCTGGGCGTACATCCGCAGGGTGATCGCGGTGCACGAGCCGAGTGCGGAGAGCAGCAGGCCGACCGGGGTGGTGGCGGTGTCGGCGCCGCCGACGGACGGGGGTTCGTCGGCGGCCAGCTTGTGGTGGCCGGAGCGGATCTCGACGCGGTAGTCCTCGCCGGTGCTGGTGGCGACGGCGGCTGCGGAGCGGACGAAGGCGGGGGCCTCGGTGGTGGTGTCCATGGTGTCCTCGGGGGAGTGCCCGGTTTGGGGCGCGGTCACAGGCCGAAGCGGTCGCGCTGGGCGGCCGGCACCAGCTCGGCGTAGTCGGGGTGCTTGGTGATCCAGCCGCGGATGAACGGGCAGTACGGCAGCACGGCGGCGCCCTGCTCGCGGGCGGCGTCCAGCGCGCCCTGCGCGAGCTTGCCGCCCAGGCCGCGGCCGCCGAACTTCGGGTCGACCTCGGTGTGGATGAAGGCGAGCTCGGTGCCGTAGCGGTGGTACTCGGCGAAGCCCGCGAGCTCCTCGTCGTCGAAGATCTCGAAGCGGGAGCTGTCCTGATTGTCCGTCACGCGAATCGCCATGGGTCCTGCCTCCTCGATCGGGCCGCGGGTCTCGCGGCCTGTGTAGTTTACGATTAAACCAATCGGTGATCAACCGCATTCCCGGGACCCCGGTCCCGCCGCGCGGGGGCCGGCGGCGCTCCCCGTGGCCCCTTCCGCGACTCCGGGTGGCCGACGGGCCGTCAGGAGCTACGCTGGCCCGACACGATTCGATCATGGACCGAGGGGGCGCAGGGGTGCAACGGGGCGCGGTGGTGTCCGGCGGCGGCACGGGGATCGGCAAGGCCGTCGCCCGTGCGCTCGCCGCCGAGGGGTGCCGGGTGGCGGTCGTCGGCCGGCGCGTCGACGTACTGGAACGGGCCTGCGAGGAGATCGCCGAGGCCGTCCCGGGAGCGGAGGCCGTCCCGGTCGCCGCCGACCTCACCGTGCCCGCCCAGGTGGCCGCGGCAGCCGAGGCGATCGGCGAGCTCGGGCCGGTCGACGTCCTGGTGAACAACGCCGGCGCGATCGTCACCCCGCCCGCCGACGACGGCCTCGACGCCCTCGCCGCGGCCTGGCGGCGCGACCTGGACGCCAACCTGCTCGGCGCCGTCCTGCTCACCACGGCCCTCACCGACCGGCTGCGCCGCCCCGGCGGGCGGCTGATCGTCATCAGCTCGGCGGCGGCCCAGCGCGGCGGCGCCGGCCCGCACTCGGCCGGCTCCTACGCGGCCGCCAAGGCCGCCCTGCACGGCTGGGCCTTCGGCCTGGCCCGACAGCTCGGCCCGGACGGGATCACCGTCAACGTCCTGGCCCCCGGCTACGTCGCCGAGACCGAGATCTTCGGCGCGGGGTGGTCGGAGGAGTTCCACGCCCGCAAGATCGCCGACACCCTGGTCGGCCGGGCCGGCACCCCCGAGGACGTGGCGTCCGCCGTGGCCTACCTGGCCTCGCCGGCGGCCGGCTACGTCACGGGCCAGGTGATCGGCGTCAACGGCGGAGCCGTGCTGGGCCGGTAGCCCCCGCCCGTGGTCCGTGGTTCGTGGCTCGTGGCTCGTGGCTCGTGCCCTGTGACTTGTGGCCCGTGGTCCGGTTCGTGGCCTGCGGGCCGTGACCGGCGGCCGTGACCGGCGGCCGTGTCCGACCCCGGTCGGGCGGCGGGCGGCGTCTCCCCGTCACGTCCGGACGGGGCCTCGGGTGGCGGATGCGCGGGTTCGTCGGGGTCGCTACCGTCCCTTGCGGGCGGCCCGGCGGCGGGCGAGGAAGACGCCGATCAGCATGCCGACCAGGATGGTCACGGTCAGGACCACCCACAGCGGCATGGTGACGTCGGAGACCCAGAGGGTGATGGTCACCGACGCGGTGTTGACCGCGATGAACCACACGGCGAGGACCGCGATGACGCCGACCGCGATGGTGCGCAGCCGTACCTCGCGGCCCTTGACCGTGACACGCGACGGCTCGTGCTGGGTGTTCTGCGACATGGCTTCAGTATCGTGCGATTTGCCTGATTCGTCCCCGGAGGGCGGCCCTGCCGGGCCTCGGGCCGCCGTGCGGGCGGGTGCGGCCCGGCGCGAGGTGCGGCCGTCGGCCGTCCGCGGGAAGCTCGAAGGATGACGGCGCTGGTGGTGATGCTGGAGATCGAGCAGCCGGACACGGTCCACGATCTCGGCGGCGGCGAGCACGCCTCGGAGGGCCGCGCGGCCTTGGTCGTGCACGCGGCCCCGGTCGCCGCCGACGGCGGCCCCGAGCGGCGGACCTTCTGCGGATCGGACACCGCGGGCCTCGAACGCGACCCCTGGCAGCCCGCCGAGGACGCCGCCGTCTGGTACCCCTCCCGGTGGTCCCAGCGGGTCTGTGAGGAGTGCGCCGCCGCGGTGCGAGGCCGGTGAGCGCCGGCCGGTCGTCGTAGGCCAGCGAGCGAGCGGCTGCCCGGCCCGGCCCGGTCGGGGCCGGGTCGGGCCGGGTCGGAGCGGAGCGGCCGGCTGGTCAGCGCCAGCTGTCGTGCAGCACGAGGGTGCCGGTCGGCGGGGTGACGGTGGCGTGGTTCGGCCCGTCCTCCCAGACGACGGTGCCGTCGGCGTTCTTCTTCAGCAGCTTGTAGCGGACGGCGGTGTTCGGGGGCAGTGAGGCGATGCCGGTCCACTCCGGGTAGACGGCGTGGCTGGTGCTGAGCGGGACGGCCTTGGCCGGGTCCCAGGCGCCGAGTTCGGCGAGGTCGCCGGAGACGTACAGGGCCTGCCCCCAGCTGGTGGTGGCGGTGGCGGTGAAGACGGCGGTCAGCGGGTGCTCGCCGGTGACGTTCCAGCGGTCGGAGAGGGTGGTCTCGCCGCCGGTGCCGGACAGGAAGACGGAGCGGTTGGGGATCGACTCCCACTCCACCGCGCCGGCGGCGGTCCGCTTCAGGTACTTGTAGGTGAGCTGGCCGCCGGGCGGCAGCAGGAGGTCGACCGACCAGGTCGGGTAGCTCCGTGCGTCGGTGGTGAGGGGGACGGCGGTGGCCGGATCCCAGGCGCCGAGTTCGGCCGTGCTGCCGGAGACCAGCACGGTGTCCCCGTACTCGGTGGCGGCCGTGACCTGCAGGTGCACGGGGGTGCCGAGGGTGCCGCCGGTGGCGGCCCGGGCGGCCGTGGCGGGCAGGAGCAGGCTCGCGATCAGGGCCGTGACCAGGGCGGGGAGCAGCAGGAGGGGTCGCAGCCGGGCTGCGGTGGGGTGCGGCTGGGGGAACGTCATGTCCGTTGTCCTCCAGGTCGAATGGCGGCGCGGGGCGCCGCGTAGGGGGACGGCCGGGGCTCGCGTGCGGCGTCGGAGGCGAGCGGCGGTCCGAAGTGCTGCAAAGTCTTGCAGCAAGTTTCATGGCGATGGACGATTTCCGGCCAGGTGGAGGAAGCGCCTGCTCGGCGGGCGGGCGGCAGGGGCCCCGACCTAGCCTGACCTGCACACGACATCAAGGCGGCGGGCCGCCGGGACGCCCCGGCTCCGCCCTCCCGGAACGCGGCGGCCACCCGACGGCCACCGGACGCACCCCGCCGAGGGCTCCGCCGTCACCGCGTGTGACACCGGGCCGCGCGACAACGGCGGGAACCCGGCCCCTCGCCGGACGGGCGGCTCAGCCCGTGCGGGCGAAGTCGCCCCAGACCGACGCCCGGCCGCCCGCCGTCGCGGCGTCGATCCGGTACCAGTCACCGCCCGCGTCCCGGCCGCCGGCGTCGTGCCCGTACTGACCCGCGAAGACGTGCTGGGCGACCGGGACCGTACGGCCCGCCTTCAGCACCCAGCGGTAGACCAGCACGCCGCCCTCCTCCCGGACGGTCACCGTGAAGTCGCCCGCCGACGGGGTCTGCCAGTGGCCGGTGTCCTTCACCCCGCCGGTCTGCGGCACGTGCAGCTCCACCGTCAGCGCGGTGAGCACCTCACGCGTCTTGAAGGTCACGTTGCTCTGCGCCCAAGAATCCGTGCTGTGCGGATCGACGGAGCCGTCCGCCCACAGCGGGCCGTCCTCCGTCCGGCTCCCGGCGGGCCTCGCCGGCGTCGCCGGCCGGGCGGAGGAGGGTGAGGCGGAGGGGGAGGCCGGGGTGCTGGGCCGGGGCGCGGCGGAGGGCGGCCGGGACCCGGAGGTCGGTGCCGGCAGCGCCTCGGGCGCGGCGGACGGCGGGGCGGTGCTCGCGGCGGCGCTCGGCGAGGGAGAGGGTGTGGGCGGCGTCTGCGGTCGCTGGGCGATCGCGGCCACCGCGAGGCCGCCGACCGCCAGGGCGGCGGTCGCGGCCAGCCCGG
>NZ_JBEYFP010000451.1:0-4843 GCF_040634455.1 Kitasatospora sp. NPDC007106 | reverse complement strand
CGGAAGCGCTGCCGCGGACGGCTCGCGGCGTTCCCGGGGCGCAGCCGGAACGCGGTCGCGGCACGCCCGCGGGGCCGCGCGGGCCGTTGACAAGGGGAGGGCGTCGCGGCGAAGCTAAGCAAGCGCTTAGTCAGCACTCTCCGTCAGTGCTTCCCGTCAGTGCTTCCGTCAGTGTTTGATCCGATCAGTCCTTCCCGAGGCGAGGGCCCATGACCGACACCCCCGAGACCCCACCCGGTCTCGACCTGGACCGGCTGCGCGAGCGGCTCGACGCAGAGCTGCCGGGCACCGTCACCGGCCCGCTGCGGGCGAAGCTGTTCGAGGGCGGCAAGTCCAACCTGACCTACCTGCTGGAGGACGGCACCGGGCGGTGGGTGCTGCGCCGGCCGCCGCTCGGCCACGTCCTCGCCACCGCGCACGACATGACCCGCGAGCACACCGTGCTGGCCGCGCTGCACCCCACCCGCGTCCCGGTGCCGCGCCCGCTGCTGCTGGTCGAGGACACCGAGGTGATCGGCGCGCCCTTCTACCTCATGGAGTACGTCGAGGGCACCCCGCACCGGGACGCCGAGGCGCTCGGCGCGCTCGGCCCGGAGCGGGTGCACGCGCTCGGCCTGCACCTGGTCGACACCCTGGTCGACCTGCACGCCGTCGAGCCCGCGGCGGTCGGCCTCGACGCCTTCGGCCGGCCCGAGGGCTTCCTGGAGCGCCAGCTGCGCCGCTGGGGCAAGCAGCTGGACGCCTCCCGCAGCCGCGAGGTGGCCGGCATCGACGAGCTGCACGAGCAGCTCGCCCGTACCCTGCCGGCCTCCCCCGCGCCCGCGCTGGTGCACGGCGACTACCGGCTGGACAACGTCCTGGTCGGCCCGGACGACCGGATCCGTGCCGTCCTCGACTGGGAGATGTCCACCCTCGGCGACCCGCTCACCGACCTCGGCCTGCTGGTGATGTACACCGAGCTGGCCCGCCGCTTCAACGGCGTGCTGCCAGGCGCCGCCCTCGCCGAGGGCTTCCCGCAGACCGCCGAACTGGTCGCCCGGTACGCCGACGGCTCCGGCCGGGACGTCTCGGCGCTCGGCTGGTACACCGGCTTCGCCTCGTTCAAGCTCGCGGTCGTGCTGGAGGGCATCCACTACCGCTTCACCCAGGGCGGAACGGTCGGCGCCGGCTTCGACCGGGTCGGCGAACTCGTCCCGCTGTTCGTGCAGTTCGGCCTCACCGCACTCAAGGAGCGCTGACCCGTGGACTTCTCCTTCGACGCCCGCACCGAGGAGCTGCGTTCCCGGCTGCTCGACTTCATGGACGAGCACGTGTACCCGGCCGAGCCGGTGCTCGCCGCACAGCTCGCCGACCCGGCCCGCGAGCCGTGGACGATCCCGCCCGTCGTCGCCGAACTCCAGGCCGCCGCACGGGAACGCGGCCTGTGGAACCTCTTCCTCCCCGGGGAGGCCGGCGCCGGCCTCACCAACCTCCAGTACGCGCCGCTCGCCGAGATCACCGGCCGCTCGGTGCTGCTGGCGCCCGCCGCGCTCAACTGCGCCGCCCCGGACACCGGCAACATGGAGGTGCTCGACCAGTTCGGCAGCGAGGAGCAGCGCAAGCAGTGGCTGGAGCCGCTGCTCGCCGGCGAGATCCGCTCCGCCTTCGCGATGACCGAGCCGGACGTCGCGTCCTCGGACGCCTCCAACATCACCACCCGGATCGAGCGGGACGGCGACGAGTACGTCGTCAACGGCCGCAAGTGGTACATCACCGGCGCGATGAACCCCAACTGCCGGATCTTCATCGTCATGGGCAAGACCGACCCCACCGCCGCCAAGCACCGGCAGCAGTCGATGATCCTGGTGCCCCGCGACACCCCGGGCGTCACGGTGAAGCGCGGCATGACCGTCTTCGGCTACGAGGACCAGGACCACGGCGGGCACGCCGAGGTGCTCTTCGAGGACGTCCGGGTGCCGGCCGCCAACCTCATCGGCGAGGAGGGCTCCGGCTTCGCCGTCGCCCAGGCCCGGCTGGGACCGGGCCGGATCCACCACTGCATGCGGGCCCTGGGCATCGCCGAGCGGGCGCTGGAGCTGATGTGCCGCCGGGCCGTCGACCGGGTCGCCTTCGGCCGGCCGCTGGCCGACCAGGGCGTGGTGCAGGACTGGATCGCCGAGTCCCGGGTGCGGATCGAACAGGCCCGGCTGCTGGTGCTGAAGACCGCCTGGCTGATGGACACCGTCGGCAACCGCGGCGCCCACACCGAGATCCAGGCCATCAAGATCATCGTCCCGCAGACCGTCGAGTGGATCCTCGACAAGGCCGTGCAGACCCACGGCGCCGCCGGCGTCAGCCAGGACACCCCGCTCGCCCAGCTCTGGGCCGGCAACCGCACCCTGCGGCTCGCCGACGGCCCCGACGAGGTGCACCGCCGCTCGCTCGCCCGCCGCGAACTCGGCCGCTACCAGAAGAAGGAGGGCTGACATGGCCGTCCGTGAAGAGGACCTCCGGCAGCGGGTGGCGGACCTGCTCGCCGCACACGACCCGGCGACCACCGACCGGCTCGACTTCCTGCGGGCCCGGTTCGACGCCGGACTCGCCTGGGTGCACTTCCCCGAGGGGCTCGGCGGCCTCGGCGCACCGCGACCCCTGCAGGCCGTCGTGGACGCCGAGTTGGCCGCCGCCGGAGCACCCGGCAACGACCCGCGGAAGATCGGCATCGGCCTCGGCATGGCCGCCCCCACCATCCTCGCGTACGGCACCGAGGAGCAGAAGCGGCGCTTCCTGCGGCCGCTGTGGACGGGCGAGGAGGTCTGGTGCCAGCTCTTCTCCGAGCCCGGCGCGGGCTCCGACCTCGCCGCGCTCGGCACCCGGGCCGTCCTCGACGGCGACACCTGGACGGTCGACGGCCAGAAGGTCTGGACGTCCAGCGCGCACACCGCCCGCTGGGCCATCCTGATCGCCCGCACCGACCCGGACGTGCCCAAGCACCGGGGCATCACCTACTTCGTCTGCGACATGACCGACCCCGGTGTCGAGGTCCGCCCGCTGCGGCAGATCACCGGCGAGGCCGAGTTCAACGAGGTCTTCCTCACCGGTGTCCGCATCCCCGACGCGCACCGGCTCGGCGCCGTCGGCGAGGGCTGGCAGGTCGCCCAGACCACCCTCAACAACGAGCGGGTCGCCATCGGCGGGCAGGCCGCCCCGCGCGAGGCCGGCATGGTCGGCGTCGTCGCCGAGACCTGGCGCGCCCGGCCCGAACTGCGCACCCACGACCTCCACCAGCGGCTCCTCAAGGGCTGGGTGGACGCCGAGGTCGCCCGGCTCACCGGCGAACGGCTGCGCCAGCAGCTCGCGCTGGGCCAGCCCGGCCCCGAGGGCGCCGCCATGAAGCTCGCCTTCGCCCGGCTCGCCCAGGAGTTGAGCGGGCTGGAGGTCGAACTCCTCGCCGAGGACGGCCTCGCCTACGACGACTGGACGATGGTCCGGCCCGACCACGTCGACTTCACCGGCCGCGAGGCCGGCTACCGCTACCTCCGCGCCAAGGGCAACTCCATCGAGGGCGGCACCTCGGAGATCCTGCGCAACATCGTCGCCGAGCGCGTCCTCGGCCTGCCCGGCGAGCCGCGCGCCGACAAGAACGTGCCCTGGAAGGAGCTGCCGCGATGACCGACGCCACCGGCCCGGCCGACCTGCTGTACTCCGAGGTCGAGGAGGAACTGCGCAGCAGCGTACGGGCGTTGCTCGCCGACCACTGCCCGCCCGAGGCGATCCTCGCGCGCTGCGAGGGCCCCGCGCCGTACGACCCCGCGCTCTGGCGCAAGCTCGCCGCCGACCTCGGCGCGGCCGGCCTCCAGGTGCCGGAGGCGCTCGGCGGGGCCGGTGCCTCGCTGCGCGAGACCGCCGTCGTCCTGGAGGAGTTGGGGCGCAGCGCGGCACCCGTGCCGTTCCTCGGCAGTGCGGTGCTGGCGACGACCGCGCTGCTCGCCTGCGGCGCCGAGGAGCTGCTCTCCGCGCTGGCCGGCGGGGAGCGGACGGCGGCGCTCGCCGTACCGCTGTCCACCGCGCCCGGCACCGGGTTCCCGGCGACCGTCCGGGTCGACGGGGCCGGCACGCTGAACGGGCGGATCACCTCGGTCGCGGACGCGCTGGTGGCGGATGTGCTGCTGGTGCCCGCGGCCGGGCCGGCCGGCGCCGCGCTCTACGCGGTCGAGGCCGCCGCGGCCGGACTGGCCCTGGCACGGCGCACCTCGCTCGACCTCACCCGCCCGCTGGCCGACCTGGCACTGACCGGCGTGCCGGCACGGGCCGTCGCGGTCGGCGCGGACGCGGAGGAGGCGGTGCGGCAGGCGCTGCTCACCGGCGCCGGACTGCTCGCCTCCGAGCAACTGGGCATCGCCGAGTGGTGCCTGTCGACGACCGTGGCGTACCTGAAGGACCGCACCCAGTTCGCCCGGCCGGTCGGCTCGTTCCAGGCGCTCAAGCACCGGCTGGCCGACCTGTGGCTGGAGATCGTCGGGGCGCGGGCCGCTGCCCGGTACGCGGCGGACGTGCTGGCGCGGGGCGACGCCGACGCGGAGGTCGCGGTGGCGGTGGCGCAGGCGCACTGCGGGGCGGTGGCCGTGCGGGCGGCAGAGGAGTGCGTGCAGCTGCACGGCGGCATCGGGATGACCTGGGAACACCCGGCGCACCTCTACCTCAAGCGCGCCAAGGCCGACCAGATCGCCCTCGGCACCCCCGGCACCCACCGGGCCGCGCTGGCCCGGCGTGCTCGGGCATGTAGCCGACCCGCTCGCGGATCGCGGCGCCCTCGGTGGCGATGTCGAGGCCGAGCACGCGGCCGGTGCCGGAGGTGGCCGGG
>NZ_JBEYFP010000450.1:0-4861 GCF_040634455.1 Kitasatospora sp. NPDC007106 | reverse complement strand
CCCCCGACACCCCGCGCGAGGGCGCCCACGCACTGCTCCCCGCCCACGCGCCGCACCCCGGCCACCCGCAGCGCGCCGCCGCCGAGCGGCAGGAGGCCGTCGAGTTCTTCTGGTACGGCTGCAAGCACTGCGCCCAGTTCGAGCAGCCGCTGGAGCGCTGGGCGGCCCGGCACCGCGACGACGTCGTGCTGCGCCGGGTGCCCGCCGTCTGGCAGGGCGGCCCCGACGAGCAGCGCCAACTCGGCCACGCCCGGCTCTACTACACGCTGGAGCGGCTCGGCGCCGTCGACCGGCTGCAGGCCGAGGTCTTCCGGGCCGTCCGCGAGCGCCACGAGGACCTCACCACCGAGTCCGGCGCCGCCGCCTGGGCGCTCGCCCAGGGCCTGGACTCCGCGGCCTTCCACGCCGCCTGGCGCTCCCCGGAGGTCGACCGGCTGGTCGCCGACGCCCCCGGGCAGATGGCCCGCAACCGCATCACCGAGATCCCCACCGTCCTGGTCGGCTCCGGCCGCACCTCTCCCGCCGGCGCCGGCGGCGTCGAACGGATGCCGGACGCCATGGACACCCTCGTCGAACACCGCTGACCCGGATGGGCCGCGCAGCCGCCCGCCGACGGCCCGGGATCCGGCCCGCCCCTACCCGATCCACCTTCACCGAACCAGCCCCTGGCGCGCACACCTTGTGCCAGAGTGGGACGCCCGGGTCGCACCGCCTGAGCTGCGGCCCACCGGCAGCCACATGCGAGAGGGCGGGGGCCCGTGGGGGGACACAGCGCGCAGGTCGTCGACGGGCGCGGCACGGAGACGGCGGCCCGGGCCGCCGTGTCCGAAGGACCGCCGCCGGAGCTGCTCTTCAAACGGCGGCTGCGCCCGGCGCGGACCGCCCGCGAACTCTGGGCCGCCCGCGAACTCGTCCGCGCCCTCGCCGAGCGCGACCTGCGCGCCCGCTACAAGCAGGCCGTGCTCGGCTTCGCCTGGGCGGTGCTCACCCCGCTCGCGCTGTGCGCCATCTTCACCCTGGTCTTCCACCGCGCCGTCAAGATCGACACCGGTGGGGTGTCCTACCCGCTGTTCGCCTACGTCGGCCTGATCGTCTGGCAGTTCTTCAGCAACACCATGAACCAGGGCGCGCTCAGCCTCGCCAACAACCTGAGCCTGCTCAACAAGGTGTACTGCCCGCGCGAGGTCTTCCCGCTGGCCACCATGCTGGTCGCCTCCGTCGACATGCTCATCGGCGTCGGCGTGCTCGCCGTGCTCTTCCTGGCCACCTGGACGGCCCCCGCCGCGACCGCCCTGTGGGTGCTGCCGCTGCTCGCGATCCAGTTCGCCTTCACCTACGGCGTCGCCCTGATCCTCTCCGTCGCCGTCGTCTACCTGCGCGACGTCCGCCACCTGCTGCCGATCATCACGCAGATGGGCGTCTTCGCGACCCCGGTCGCGTACCCGCTGGCCCGGATCCCCGTCCGGCTGCAGGAGGTCTACTGCGGCGTCAACCCGCTCGGCGCCGTCATCGAGGGCTACCGCCGCGCCCTGCTGTACGGCCAGGCCCCCGACGCCCGGCTCACCGTCATCGCCGCGGTCTCCTCGCTGGTCTTCCTGGTCGGCGGCTACCTGTTCTTCAAGAAGCTGGAAACGGGGATCGCCGATGTCGCGTGAGTACGAGCTGGGCACCATCCGCACCGAGCACGTCTGGAAGCGGTTCAAGGCCGACCAGCAGCGGATGCTGCTGCGCGACAAGGTCGAGTCGATGGCCCGCCGGCTGCGCGGCGGCCGCGGCGAGGACTGGCGCTGGGCCCTGCGCGACATCAACCTGCACATCGAACCCGGCGAGTCCGTCGGCCTGATCGGCTCCAACGGCTCCGGCAAGTCCACCCTGCTCAAGATGCTGACCCGGGTGATGTACCCGTACGGCGGCATCATCGACGTCCGCGGACGGATCGGCGCCCTGATCGAGATCCGGGCCGGCATCCACCCCGACCTCACCGGCCGGGAGAACGTCTACCTGTTCGGCGCGCTGCTCGGCCTCAAGCGCCGCGAGGTCGCCTCCCGCTTCGACGACATCGTCGAGTTCGCGCGGCTCGGCGGCGCCATCGACCGGCAGGTCAAGTTCTACTCCTCCGGCATGCAGATGCGCCTCGGCTTCGCCGTCGCCGCCTACCTGGAGCCGCACGTCCTGCTCGTCGACGAGGTGCTCGCCGTCGGCGACGCCGTCTTCCAGCAGCGCTGCCTCGACCGGATGCGCGAGGTCGCCGAACAGGGCACCACCATCGTCTTCGTCTCCCACGACCTGCCCGCCGTCCAGTCCATCTGCCGCCGCGGCGTCTGGCTGGAGCAGGGCACCGTCCGGGTCGACGCCGGGATCAAGGACGCGCTGGCCGGCTACCGGGACTCCATCGAGGCCCAGTCCGAGGCCTCCGCCCGCTCCGGCGAGCCGCTCCAGCTGCTCAAGTACGAACTCGCCGGCGAGGACCGGGAGAACCTCACCACCGACGAGCCGATGACCGTCGAACTCACCCTCGGCGGCGACTACCGCGGCGACGCCACCCTGCACCTCGGCGTCAGCGAGGGCACCTCCAGCCCGATCTTCCAGATCAGCCACGAGATCCGGCTCACCGGCGACGACCACCACGTCGCCTGCGTGATACCCCGCCTCCCGCTGCCCCGCGGCCGCTACACCCTCTGGGCGGGCGTCTACTCCATCGGCAAGACCGACGGCGGCACCCTGATGAGCTGGCACTCCGTCGGACAGTTCGACGTGTTCGGTCCCGTGCTGGACACCCCGCCGCGGGCCGTGGTGCTGGCCGCGCCGGTCTTCGTCCCGCACCACTGGGAGGAGTGACCGCGGTGAGACCCGTCAGAGTGCTGGTGCACCTGAACAACCTGACCCTCGGCGGGGCACAGCTGAACGCCGTCGACATCGCCCGCACCCTGCGCGACCGCGGCCACCACCCGGTGCTCTTCGCCCAGGGCGTGGCCGGCGACGCCCCCCTCGTCGGCGTCGCCGCCGGGCACGGCCTCGACGTCGTGGTCGCCGGCGGCCCGGACACCCCGCACGCCGAAGTCCGCCGCAGGATGCAGGAGCTGGCGGACGAGCACGGCAGCGAACTGATCCACGCCTGGGAGGTCCGCGCCGCCCGCAACGGCTTCTTCGGGCCCGGCAGGCTCGGCCGGATCCCCGTCGTCACCACCTTCTACGGCATCCGGATGCTGCGCGGCATGCCCCGGCACCAGCCGCTCGTCCTCGGCCTCGGCGCCCTCATGGGCGACGGCCGGGCCTTCGGCCACCGCGACGTCCGACTCGTCGAACCGCCCGTCAACACGGCCACCGACGCCCCCGGCCAGGCCGACGGCGCCGCCTGGCGCCGCGAACACGGCATCGACGAGGAGGAGTTGCTGCTCGCCATCGTCACCCGCCTGGTACCCGACCTGGAGAAGGACGCCGGCGCCGAACTCACCGTCGCCGCCGTCCGCGCCCTCGAAGACCCCCGGGTCCGCCTCGCGATCGTCGGCGCAGGCCCCAGCCTGGACCGGCTGCGCGCCCGCGCCGCCGAGGCCAACGCCGCCCTCGGCCGCGAAGCCGTCCTCGTCCCGGGCCAGTTGGCCGACCCGCGGCCCGCCTACGCCGCCGCCGACATCGTCCTCGGCATGGGCGGCTCCGCCCTGCGCGGACTCGCCTTCGCCAAACCGGTCGTCGTGCACGGCGCAGCCGGCTACACCGCCGTCCACGAACCCGGCCCGCTCGTCGAACCGCACGCCTCCCGCTGCATGTACGGCTGGGGCGACGGCAGCCGCGACCCCGGCCCGCTCGCCGACCAGCTCCGCGGCCTCCTCGACGACCCCGGCCGCCGCACCGAACTCGGCCGCTGGGGACGGGACTGGGTGGTCGGCCGCTTCTCGCTGGAGAGCGTCTCCTCCGCCTTCGAGCAGCTCTACCTCGAAGTGCTGGCCGCCCCGCCGGGCCCCGCCCGCTGGCTCCGCGACCTCGAACAGATGGCCAGGTACGAGTTCGCCAAGCCCACCGCGCTCCGCCTGCTCGGGCGGTGAGCCACCGGGCCTGCCGGGAACGGTGAGCACCCGGCCGGTCATTCCCTGTGATCGAACCCGTCGATCCGGCGTTGTGACGGCGTTGCCGCAGCTGGCAGCCTTACGGCGTCGGGTCGTTCGCGGGCGCAGCGCGCGGCGACCGCTCTGCCCTCCTTCTATCCAAGGGATCTGACAGCATGTCACGCGAGATCAGCGTCGCCATCGCCTACCACAGCGGCTACGGCCACACCGCCCGGCAGGCCGAGTTCGTCCGCCAGGGCGCGGAGGAGGTCGCCGGCACCACCGTCCACCTGATCGCCGTCGACCAGATCACCGACGAGCAGTGGGCGCAGCTCGACGCCGCCGACGCCATCATCTTCGGCTCGCCGACCTACCTCGGCGACGTCTCCGCCGCCTTCCGCACCTTCGTCGAGAAGACCAGCGGCCGCTGGATGCAGCAGCAGTGGAAGGACAAGCTGGCCGCCGGCTTCGTCAACTCCGGTGCCAAGAGCGGCGACAAGCTGCACGCCCTGCAGTCGCTCTCCGTCTTCGCCGCCCAGCACAGCATGATGTGGGTCAGCCTCGGCCTGCTGCCCGGCTGGAACAAGTCGACCGCCTCCGAGTTCGACCTGAACCGCCTCGGCGTCTGGCTGGGCGCCGCCGCCCAGTCCAACGGGGACCAGGGCGCCGACGCCATGCACAAGTCCGACCTGGCCACCGCCGAGCACCTCGGCCGCCGCGTCGCCGAGCAGGCCCAGCGCATCGGCGCCTGACGCCTGGGTGACCCCAGGGGCGCGGAGAGCTGCGCGCAGTGGAAAGGCACCTGGTCAGTGTCTTTC
>NZ_JBEYFP010000449.1:0-4862 GCF_040634455.1 Kitasatospora sp. NPDC007106 | reverse complement strand
CCGCCCAGCAGCACAACGACGAACTGGTCGGCCTCTGGACGAAGGTCTTCAAGAAGCGTCCCGACGTGCTCGTCGACGCCCGGCTGTGCCGCGGCCGCCGCCTGCGCGGCCGCCCTCGCCGCCGGCGGCCTGACCGTCCTCGCCTCCGGCGCCGACGCGGCCGCCGCCAACCTGCTCGCCAACCCCGGCCTGGAGAGCGGTTCGGCGAGCCCCTGGACCTGCTCCGCCGGTACCGGCTCGGTGGTCAACACCGGTGCGCACAGCGGCACCTACGCGCTGCGCGGGGCGGCCTCCAACAGCGACACCGCCCAGTGCACCCAGACGGTCTCCGTGCAGCCGAACACCACCTACAGCCTCTCCGCCTGGGTGCAGGGCCAGTACGTCTACCTCGGCGCCACCGGCAACGGCGTCACCGACCCGGCCACCTGGACGCCCGGCGGCAGCAACTGGCAGCAGCTGAGCACCTCGTTCACCACCGGCGCCGCCACCACCAGCGTCACGGTCTACCTGCACGGCTGGTACGGCCAGGGCGCCTACCTCGCCGACGACGTCGTCCTCTCCGGCCCCGGCGGCACCCCGACGCCGACGCCGACCGGCACCACCACGCCGACGCCCACCGCCACGCCCACCCCGACGCCCACCCCGACGCCGACGTCCACCCCGACCTCGACGCCGACCGGCCCCGCGGTGGCCGTCCCGGTCGCCCCGTACGTCGACATGGGCGCCTGGCCGACCCCGTCGCTGACCGCGATGGCGAGCGCCGGCAACCTGAAGTCCTTCACCCTGGCCTTCGTGACCTCGGTCGGCTGCAAGGCCAGCTGGTTCAACGCCTACGACCCGCGCACCGGCTGGGGCAAGGACCAGATCGACGCGATCCGCGCGGCCGGCGGCGACGTCAAGGTCTCCTTCGGCGGCGCCTCCGGCACCGAACTCGCCCAGGCCTGCTCGACGGTGGACTCGCTCTTCGCCGAGTACGACGCCGTGGTCAAGGCCTACGGCCTCACCTACGTCGACTTCGACATCGAGGGCGCGGCCGTGCCCGACACCGCCGCCAACGCCCGCCGCGGCGCCGCCCTCGCCAAGCTGCAGCAGGCGCACCCGGGCCTGAAGGTCTCCTTCACCCTGCCGGTGCTGCCCGAGGGCCTCACCGCCGAGGGCGTCTCCGTGGTCCGCGCGGCCCGCGACGCCGGGGTGGCCGTCGACCTGGTGAACGTCATGGCGATGGACTACAACCGGCCCGCCACCGACTACGGCACCGACGCCGTGCAGGCCGCCCAGTCCACCCGCGACCAGCTCGCCGGCCTGTACCCGGCCAAGACGGACGCCCAGCTGTGGGCGATGACCGGCGTCACCCCGATGCTCGGCGAGAACGACGACCACGGCATCTACAACCAGGACGACGCACGGCAGTTGGTGGCCTTCGCCCAGCAGCACCACCTCGGCATGCTGTCCTTCTGGGAGACGGGCCGGGACGCCAACGCGTGCACCGGCGCGCTCTACAAGTGCACCAACATCAGCCAGAGCCCCTACGAGTTCTCCAAGATCTTCGCGCAGTACCGGGGCTGAGTCCGGCCCTCCCCACTCCCCCTCCCGGGCCCGGCGGCCCCGGCGGAGCCTCCACGGCCCGCCGGGGCCGCCGGCGTTCCACGGCCGTCCGACACCTGACGCCACCTCACATCCCTGGTGCATCATGGGCTGCGCTTTTCGATCACCGGCCGCACCACGACCCAGGGAGACCCTCGCGCATGCCGCTCGACCGCGCCCTTCCGCGCCGTGCCTGGCACCACCTCGAACCGCTGCACGCCGTCCTCTACTACGCCCCCGAGGCGTTCGCCGAGGCCGCGGCGCTCGGGTACGACACCGCCACCCGCTGGCCCAGCTACTTCGCCTGGCGGACGGCCCCGTTCGGCGCCGCCAGTGCCGAACTCGCCACCGCGGTCTGCTACAGCTTCAGCCCCGCCGTGGTGGCCGAGCACGTGCCCGCAGCCTGGTCGGTGGCCACGCCCGAGGAGGTGCTCGCCGCCCGGCTGCGCGGGGTGGACGCCTTCTACCGCGGCCTGCTCCACGGAGCGGGCCTGCCCGACCTCGGCGAGGCCGCCGAACTCGCCCGCGCCGCCGCCGAGTCCGCCGTCACGGCGGGCCGCCCGCTGGCCGCCGCCAACGCCGCGCTCCGCTGGCCCGAGGAGCCGCACCTGGCGATCTGGCACGCCGCCACCGTGCTCCGCGAGCACCGCGGCGACGGCCACCTCACGGCCCTGCAGGCGGCGGGCCTGGACCCGTGCGAGTCCCTGGTCTCGCTCGCCGCCACCGGGGCGGTCGCCGTACCGGACTTCGCCGGCCGCGGCTGGACGGGCGAGGAGTGGGCGGCCGCCGCCGAACGGCTGGCCACCCGCGGCTGGGTGGACGCCGGGGGCCGTGCCACGGAGGCGGGGCTGGCCGGCCGCAACGAGGTGGAACGGCTCACGGACGAACTCGCCGCCGCCCCGTGGGAGGCCCTCGGCGCCGAGCGCACCGAGCGGCTGCTCGGCCTGCTCGGCCCGTTGTTCCTCACCGTCGTCCGGGCCGGGCTCTTCCCGGCCGGCGGCACGCTCGGCATCATGACCGTTCCCGCGCCCACCTGGTGACGGAGCGCGGGGCGCCGGGCCGGGCCGCCCGTGCGCGGGCCTCCGCCGCCGGTTATTCGATTCCGGGCTGACAGAGGTGCTCGCTAGGCTCCGAGCACCGCCGGGGCGGCCGGAGTGCCGGCGGCCCGGGCGGTGTTCCCGCGAGCCCCGCGACCGCCGCCGGGCCGCCGACCTAGCCCGAACGGAGGGGCCGTGCCAACGCTGACCACCGAGCTTTCCGAGGATGATCTCGCGGCCTGGGAACACACCGTGACGCGGCTGCGCCGGCTGCCCGCGGACCACCCCGTCCGGGTCCGGGCCGAGAAGACCGCCAGCGAGATGATCCGCGAGGGCCGCCGCCGGCGCCGCCAGCACGCCCTGGACGCCGCCCGGCTCTCCGACAGCGCGCTGGTCGCCCGCACCGCCACCGGCGCCCCCGACCGCCGCGAGGACGCCCCGCTGGCCCTGCCGGAGCGCACCGGGCCGATCGGCGACCTGGCCCGCTCCCACCACTGCTACGTCTGCAAGTCTTCGTATCGACAAATGGATGCGTTCTACCACCGGCTCTGCCCGGGCTGCGCCGCCGACAACACCGCTCGCCGCGCCCTGAGCACCGACCTGCGCGGGCGCCGCGTCCTGCTCACCGGCGGCCGGGTGAAGATCGGCTTCCAGCTCGCCCTGATGATGCTCCGCGACGGCGCCGACCTCACCGTCACCAGCCGCTTCCCCGGCGACACCCTGCGCCGCTTCCGCGCCGCCGCCGACAGCGCCGACTGGTTCGACCGGCTGCGGGTGGTCGGCATCGACCTGCGCGACCCGCGCCAGGTCCTCGGCCTCTGCGAGCAGCTCCACGCCGAGGGCCGGCCGCTGGACATCCTGGTCAACAACGCCGCGCAGACCATACGGCGGCCCCCGGAGGCGTACGCGCTGCTCACCGCCGGCGAGCAGGCCGCGCTGCCGGAGGGGGCCCGCGTGCTGCACGCCCCGGGCTTCAGCCCGATGCCCGCGCTCGCCCCGGCCTGGCCCACCGCCGAGCTGGAGTCCGCCGGCGGACCCGCCCGCCCGGGCCCGCTCCCGGCGATCCCGGCGCAGCGGGCCGACGAGGCCGGGCTGCTGCCGGACACCTCGGATCACAACTCCTGGTCGGCGAAGCTCGGTTCGCTGGACCCGGCGGAGCTGCTGGAGGTCCAGCTGGTCAACGCGGTCGCCCCGGCGCTGCTCTGCGACCGGCTGCTGCCGCTGCTGCTCGCCTCGCCGCACCGCAACCGTTACATCGTCAACGTCACCGCCGTGGAGGGCCGGTTCGCCGTCCGCAACAAGACGCCCGACCATCCGCACACCAACATGGCCAAGGCCGCGCTCAACATGCTGACCCGCACCAGTGCGGCGGAACTCGCCAAGCAGGGCGTCCACCTGTGCGCCGTCGACACCGGCTGGATCACCGACGAGACGCCCGCGCCGGTCAAGGCCCGCAAGGCGGCCGCGGGCTTCCGCACCCCGCTGGACATCGTCGACGGCGCCGCCCGGATCTACGACCCGATCGTCCGCGGCGAGTCCGGCGCACCGGTGTCGGGCGTGTTCCTCAAGGACTACCGGGAGGCCGCCTGGTGACACGCCCGGGCAGGGGCCGGAACGGGGCGCCGACCGGCGGATGCGGGCGCCGACACCGGGTGCTGTCGGCCTCCGGCCCCGGTCCGTGCCATGATTCCCCCATGGCTTCGAACGTTTTCTTCGACATCACGATCAACGATGAGCCGGCCGGTCGCATCGTCTTCAAGCTGTACGACGATGTCGTCCCCAAGACCGCTCAGAACTTCCGCGAGCTCGCCACCGGCCAGAACGGCTTCGGTTACGAGGGCTCCGGCTTCCACCGCGTCATCCCGAACTTCATGCTGCAGGGTGGTGACTTCACCAACCACAACGGCACCGGTGGCAAGAGCATCTACGGCGCGAAGTTCGAGGACGAGAACTTCAAGCTGAAGCACGACCGCCCGGGCCTGCTCTCGATGGCGAACGCCGGCCGCAACACCAACGGCTCGCAGTTCTTCATCACCACCGTCGTCACCAGCTGGCTGGACGGCAAGCACGTCGTCTTCGGCGAGGTCGTCGAGGGCCTGGACATCGTCAAGCTCATCGAGTCCAAGGGCTCGGACAGCGGCCGCACCTCGGCCAAGATCACCATCGCCAAGTCCGGCATCGTCGAGTAAGGCCCACCGGGCCCCGCTCCGGCCCGCCGTTCGCCCCCGCCGCCTCGGCGCG
>NZ_JBEYFP010000448.1:0-4863 GCF_040634455.1 Kitasatospora sp. NPDC007106 | reverse complement strand
CAGGGCCAAGCCGGGGAGCGAACGGGTGCGATGGATCTGCGGTGACGCGACGGCCCTTCCGCCCCTGCAGGTGGACCTCGTCACGATGACCGCGAACGTCGCCCAGGCGATCGTCTCCCCGGACGCGTGGCGGCGGACGCTGACCGGGGCTCACGAGGCGCTGCGGCCGGGCGGGTACCTGGTGTTCGAGACGAGGGACCCTGCCGCGCGGGCCTGGGAGGCGTGGAACCGCGCGGCCTCGCGGCGGGTCACGGAGGTCCCGGGCGTCGGCGGGGTCGAGAGCTGGGTCGACCTGGTCGAGGTGGCGGACCGCCTGGTGACGTTCCGTTGGAACTACGTGTTCACCGCGGACGGCTGCCACCTCACCTCCGATTCGACCCTGCGGTTCCGGGAGCGTCACGAGATCGAGGCCGACCTGGCGGCGGCGGGTTACGGGCTGCAGGAGGTCCGGGACGCGCCCGACCGTCCGGGCAAGGAGCTCGTGTTCGTCGCCCGCCGTCCCTGACCCGCCCCGGCCGCTCCGCCCAACCCGCTCCGCCCCGGCCGCTCCGCCCCGGCCGCTCCGCCTCAGCTGCTCGGGCTCCGCGGCACGTCGAACTGCTCGGCGGAGACCCGGAGCCGGAAGACGTGGTACGTCCAGCCCTGGTAGGCGAGCACCAGCGGGAAGAAGACGATCGCGACGATGCTCATCACCTTCAGCGCGTAGTTGCCGGAGGCGCTGTTGTGCACGGTGAGGTCGAAGGCGGGGTTGGTGCTCGACACCATCAGCCGGGGGTAGAGGTCGGCGAAGAACGACATGACGGTCGTCGCGATGACGACGGTGGTGGCGACGAAGGCCCAGCCCTCGTGCCGTCCGGCGAGCAGCCAGCCGGCGGCCAGCACCGCGAGCATGGCGACGAGTTCGAGGACGTCGGGCAGGACGCCGCCACCGGCGACGGAGTGCGTCCAGGGCTGGAAGACCAGGACGGCGAGGACGGTGATCGGTGCGATGCGGCGGGCGAGCCACAGCGCGTGCTCCTGCACCGCGCCGGTGGTCTTGAGCGTGATGAAGGTCGCCCCGTGCAGCAGGCAGAGCAGCACCAGGGTGATGCCGGTGAACACCGAGTACGCCGAGAACAGGTCGCCGAAGTCGCCGGTGAACTCCTGGCTCTGGTCGATCGGCACGCCGTGCAGCAGGTTGCCGAGGGCGATGCCGATGAGCAGCGGCACCAGCAGGCTGCCGACGGTCAGCAGGGTGTCCCAGGTGCGGATCCAGCGCACGCTGTCCACCTTGCCGCGGAACTCGAAGGACACGCCGCGCACGATCAGTCCGACCAGCAGCAGGATCAGCGCGGGGTAGAAGCTGGAGAACATGGTGGCGTACCAGGCCGGGAAGGCGGCGAACATCGCGGCCGCGGCGACGATCAGCCACACCTCGTTGCCGTCCCAGAGCGGTCCGATGGTGTTGATCGCCGCTCGCCGGCCGGCCTCGTCGCGGGCGACGAAGGTGTGCAGCATCCCCACCCCGAGGTCGAAGCCCTCCAGGACGAAGAAGCCCGTCCACAGGGCAGCGGTGACGATGAACCAGAACGTGGCGAGCGCCATATCGGGCGGCCTCAGTAGGTCAGGGCCGGGATCGGGGTGTCCTCGGCGGGGGGCGGGGAGAGCTCCTTGCGGGCGTACCTCGTGAGCAGGACGAAGGCCACCGCGGCGAGCGCGGCGTAGAGCAGCAGGAAGACCACCAGGCTGGTGGCGACGGTGGCGGTGCTCACCGACGGGGACACGCCGTTCCTGGTCAGTTGGAGGCCCTGGACGATCCACGGCTGGCGGCCGTTCTCGGTGAGCAGCCAGCCGGCGGTGTTCATCAGGAACGGCAGCACCCCGGCCCAGACCGCGACCCGGTGGAACCACCGTGCGCCGCTGAGCCGTTTGCGCCACAGCAGCCACAGGCCCCACAGCCCGACCAGCAGGACGACCACGGCCAGGTAGGCCATCACCCGCATCGACCAGTACTGGATGAAGATGTTCGGGATGTAGCTGCCGGGCCCGTACTGCTGCTCGTACTGGGCCTGGACGGCGTTGAGGCCGAGGACCTTGCCGTTCCAGTGGTTGGTGGCCAGCAGGGAGAGCAGGTGCGGGATGGCGATGATCTGGGTCGGGGTCATGTCGTTCTTGCCGCCGCTGATCTGGAACAGCGAGAACGAGCAGGGTTGGCAGGTGTCCCACTGCGCCTCGGCGCCGGCGATCTTCATGGGCTGGTACTTGCCCTCGGTGACGCCGAGTTCGCTGCCGACCAGCATCGCCGCGAGGATCACCGGCACCAGGACGACCAGGGCGAGCCGGGCCGCGGCGTGGAAGGCGAGCGGGGAGGACCCCTTGCGCAGCTGCCAGGCGGAGACGGCGAGCATCACGACGGAGCCGGTGACCAGCGAGGCGAGGATGACGTGCAGGTACCCGCGCAGGAACACCGGGTTGGTGAACAGCTTCCAGACGTCGTTGAGCTGGGGCCGGCCGGTGGAGGGGTCGATCGTGTAGCCGACGGGGTGCTGCATCCAGGAGTTGGCGGCCATGATGAACGCCGCGGACAGTGCGCCGCCGACGGCCACCAGCCAGATGGTCGCCAGGTGCACGCGCGGGGGCAGCCGGTCCCAGCCGAACAGCCAGAGCCCGAGGAAGGTCGACTCCAGGAAGAACGCGGCGAGCCCCTCCATGGCCAGCGGCGCGCCGAACACGTCGCCGACGGTGCGGGAGTACGCCGACCAGTCCATGCCGAACTGGAACTCCTGGACGAGACCGGTGACCACCCCGACCGCGATGTTGATCACCAGCAGGGTGCCGAAGAACCGCGTGAGCTGCAGGAGTTCGGCCCGGCCGCTGCGGTGCCAGCCGGTCTGCAGCAGGGCGGTCAGGAATCCCAGGCCGATGGTGACCGGCACGAACAGGAAGTGGTAGATCGACGTCATGGCGAACTGCAGCCTGGCGAGGTCGAGTTGACTCATGTGGTCCCCATCGCGAGGTGGCTCGGCCTCAGTCAAGCACGCCCCGGGCGGCCCGGACGGGACGGCACGGCCGGTGTCATCCCGTCGGCCGTCGGCCGATCGGCGTACCCGGGGACGGGCCCGTCACTTCGGGTCGTGCCAGTGGTCGCCGTCGGGCAGCAGGCCGTCGGCCTCCTTCGGTCCCCAGCTGCCCCTGGCGTAGGGGAGGGCGGGTGCCGCGTCGCCCAGGATGGGGTCGACGACCCGCCAGGCGGCCTCGACGGTGTCCTGCCGGGCGAACAGCCAGCGGTCGCCGTCCAGGGCCGCGCCGATGAGGCGGTCGTACGGGCGCATGTCGGATCCGGGGACCTCGCTGAAGGAGAGTTCCTCGTGCTTGGCCTGCCAGCCGCCGCCGGGTGCCTTGCCCGCCAGGGTGAGGGAGACCTGCGTCTCGGGCCAGACCCGGAACCGCAGGCTGTTGGCGGCCGGGCTCGGGCGCAGCCCGAACACGTCGTGCGGCGCGCTGCGGAAGTGGATGCTCACCTCGGTCGCCGTCACCGGCATGCACTTGCCGGCGCGGATGAGGATCGGCACGTCCGCCCAGCGCCAGGAGTCGGCGGCGAGCCGGACGGCCGCGAAGGTCTCGGTCGTCGAGCCCGCGGCGACGCCCTCGACGTCGAGGTATCCGTCGTACTGTCCGCGGACGATGTGCTCGGGGGTGAGCGGTCGCAGCGAGGACACCACGTTGGCCTTGGCGTCGCGCCAGGACTCCAGGCCCTCCCCCGACGGCGGCTCGGCCAGCACCGTCGCGAGGACCTGCAGCATGTGGTTCTGGACGACGTCCCGGACGGCGCCGGTGCGGTCGTAGAAGCGGCCGCGGTCGGCGACGTCGAAGGCCTCGGCCATGGTGATCTGGATGCTTCTGACGTGCGTGCGGTTCAGCAGCGGTTCGATGACGGAGTTGGCGAACCGGGCGAAGAGCACGTTCTCCACGGGGTCGAGGCCGAGCCAGTGGTCCACCCGGTAGATCGCGTCCTCGGGGAAGTACTCGTGCATGGTCGCGTTGAGTTCGCCGGCGCTGCGCAGGTCGGTACCGAAGGGCTTCTCGACCATGACGCGGGCGCCCTTCGCCCGGCCGGCGTCGGCGATCCCCTTGGCGATCCGGCCGAACAGCGGCGGCGGGACCTCCAGGTAGAACAGGGCGCGCTCGCCGCTGCCCATCTCCCGCGCCATGGCCCGGTAGGTCTCGTCGTCGTCCAGGTCGCCGTCCACGTAGCGGAGCAGCCCGAGCATCTTCCGGGCGGCCGGCGTGTTCGGGTCCATCCCGTTGAGTTTCAGCGACGCCTCGGCGTAGTTGCGGAACTGGTCGAGGCCCCAGCCGCTCTTGGCCACGCCGACGACGGGGACGTCGAGCACGCCGCGGTCCACCAGGCCGACCAGGGCGGGGAAGGTCTCCAGCTTGGCCAGGTCACCGGTCGCGCCGAAGATGACCAGGGCGTCCATCTGCTGTGCTGCCATCTCGTTGACCCTCCTGCTCATCGCATGCGGTCGGCGAGGTGGTCGCCGACCCGCAGCGCGTTGGCGATGGCCGTCAGGGACGGGTTCACCGCTCCGATGCTCGGGAAGAAGCTCGTGTCCACGACGTAGAGGTTGTCCAGGTCGTGCGCCTTGCAGGTGACGTCCAGGGCGGAGGACGCCGGGTCGGTGCCGAACCGCACCGTGCCCGCCTGGTGGGCGGTCGCGCCGATGGGCATGCCCTTGTGCAGGTAGATGCTGTGCGAGAGCAGGTGGTGCTCGTGCATCCCCAGCTTGCCGAGCATGCTCTGGAGCTTGTGGCGGAGCCGCTTCAGTCCGGCGGTGTTGTTCTTCTCGTCCAGGGCGAGGTGGACGTTGCCGTCGGCGTCCA
>NZ_JBEYFP010000447.1:0-4864 GCF_040634455.1 Kitasatospora sp. NPDC007106 | reverse complement strand
GATGGAGCGACTCAGCGTGATAGTGGCAGACTGACTGGACAACGGGAGCTCCGCTCGGCATGAAGACCTTGGTCGGCTTCATTGCTGTAGCAGAGGTCCCGTTCTTCGTGCAGGACGACATCAAGACTGATCAACTTGCCACGGGCGGAAACGGGTTAACTCCGTGGCATTGCTTGTACAGGCCGATCGTCGACTCCATCAGCGCGTTATCCAGTGCGTCACCGACCGAGCCGATGGAAGCGGCAATGCCGGCCCGGTTCAGGTGCTCGGCCAGCGCGAAGGACGTGTACTGCGACCCCGCGTCCGAATGGTGCGTCAGTTCGCCTGCCTCCGGCCGGGTGCCGGTGCGGTCGCGTTGCCACAGCGCCATCTCCAGCGCGGCCAGGACCAGCTCGGTGTGCTTGGTGGTGGCAGCGGACCAGCCGACGATACAGCGGGAGAAGGTGTCCACCACGAACGCGACGTAGATGGTGCCGGCCCAGGCCGCGACGTGGGTGAAGTCCGCGACCCAAGTCCGGTTCGGCGCCGGGGCCACGAAATCGCGTTCGACCAGGTCGGGCGCCCGCCCGGCGTCCGGATCCGCCATGGTGGTGACGACCTTCCGGCCCCGCACCGCGCCGCTGATGCCCAGCTCGCGCATCAGCCGCTCCACGGTGCAGCGGGCCACTACGTGGCCCTGTCGGCTCAGCTCGCGCCAGGCCTTCCGGGCCCCGTAGACACGGTAGTTGGCCTCGTACACCTCGGTGATCAGCGTCTTCAGCCCGGCGTCGCGGACCTGTCGGGCGGACGGCGATACCTGCCGCTGCTTGTGGGCGTAATACGTAGAGGGGGCGATGCTGCACTCGTGCTGGGTCAGCACGCGGCAGATCGGCTCGACGCCGCCGAAGCGGTCCCGGTGCTCGTCGATGAACGCTACGAGCGCAGATGTGGCCGGTCGAGCTCGGCCGCGAAGAAACTCGCCGCGGCCTTGAGGATCTCGTTCACCGCTTCAGCTCGGCGACTTCCTTTTTCAGGGCCTTGACCTGCGCTGACTCCTCGGTGGTCGTCCCCGGGCGCTGCCCTGAATCGATCTGGTCCCGTCGGACCCACTGCCGCACGGTCTCGGCCGATCCGACCCCGAGCTTGGACGCGACGGCCTTCATCGCGGCCCACTCGGTGTCGTAGTCGGGACGAACCTCGGCGACCATGCGCACCACACGACGCCGCAGCTCAGCGGGGTAAGGGGAGGGACGTGCCATGACTCAATCCTCTCAGAGAATCGAGTCTCCATTCGAACCGGTAATGCCGCGCGAGAAGCCAGCCGGGCACCGCCCCCAGCCCTCGTCAGGACCCAGCGATGTGCCCCGTGGCCCAACGGCCGGGCAGATGCTCCAGGCCTGCTACCAGCCGTCACGGACGGCAGCAGGGCGGCGCCAGCGTCGAGGAGGTCAAGGCCGACGACCTGGCCGCCCTCGACAAGCTCGTCCTCGGCAGCGGCCGGGCCGCGACGTCATACCGGGCGGCACCACCACGACCCCACCGACGCGCACCACCAGGCAACGGATGCTGCCCATGAACATGGTTGTGCATCAAAGGTGCTTCTAGGCTCGCGTGTTGTGTGGAGAGTGGTGTTGTCCCTACGGTGGGTGACCTTGTTCGTAGTGCCGGTGGTTCGGGCATGTATCGCGTGGACCGGTCAGACAGTTGGGGGGCTTGTGATGGAGATCGAGTTGGCGAACGCGGTGGCGGCGGTCCGGGACGAGCTGCTGGGGGCGGCCGCACGCGGGGCGGGCCAGAACCTGCAGTTCAAGGTCGGCCCGGTGGAACTGGAGTTCGCCGTGGAGCTGCGGGTGGACGCGAAGGCGAAGGCAGGCTTCAAGGCGTGGGTGGTGACCGCGGGGGCGGAGGGCGGTGCGGCACGGAGTCGCACCCACACGGTGAAGCTCACCCTCACTCCGCAGAACGCGGACGGGACCGACGTGATGGTCCACGGTGACAGCAACCGCGACGAGGGCCCGGGTGACCTCTCCGGCTACGTCGAAGACTGACAGGCCGACAGAAACGACGGCAGCAGGGCCGAAGGGGGCGGGTAGCGGGTGGAGAAGGACCGGGTTGTGGTGGTGCGGGGCTCGGGCGGGCCAGGGTCGGGGTATGTGATCGCGCCTCGTTTGGTGCTCACCTCCGCGCATGTCGTCCCCGCTCTGGGTGGGGACGTGTCGGTGTTCCGTGCAGGCAAGAAACCGGTGCACACGGGACGGGTGGTGTGGCGGGGCACGCCCAACGGGCGTGACGACGCCGCGCTCGTCCTCATGGACGAGCACGGCTGGATTCCCCCAGGGGACGACAGGCCAGTGCGATGGGGTCGTCTGGCCACCACCCGGCCCGGCACCCGGTGTGAGGCCTGGGGTTCCCCTGACCTCGTCCAGCGCAAGGACCGGCCTACCGACACCGAGCACGAGACGGGCTGGCTGAATCCCGGGGACCGGGAGGTCGGCAACCGGTACGTGATGAACCTCGACGGCCACCCGCCGGCGCCCGTGGGCGACGGGAAGTCTCCGTGGGGCGGGTTCTCGGGGGCTGCGCTGTTCTGCGAAGACCTGCTCACTGGTGTCATCGCCGTCGACCCCGGCGGGCGCTCCCACGCCGCGCTGGAAGCGGTGCCTGCCTACATGCTCCTGCGCGACGACGCCTTCCGTGCCGTACTGGCCGAACACGGCGCGGGAGCCGGCACTGTGCTGGAGGCCGTGGAGTGGCAGCAGCTCAACGAACCGTTGGATCCGCCCACCGGCCGGATCAAGTCTCCTGCCGTGCTCATGCACGCCCGGCGCCAGACCGTCCCCTTCCGCGGCCGAACCGAGCTCGTCGAGCAGCTGCTTGCCTGGAGCCGGCGGCCAGGGTTCGGCGCCTACCTCCTGCACGGGCCCGGCGGCCAGGGCAAAACCCGCCTCGCCCAGCACCTCGCCAACACCCTCATCGCCGAACGGGGCCAGGTGCTGTGGCTGGACGCCGGTGCAGCACCCGAAAGCCTGGCGGTCCTGGCCGGGGCTGTCCGCCCCCTGCTCGTAATCATCGACTACGCCGAGATCCGTGCTCCACAGATCCTCGCCCTGCTCGAAGCCGCCAGCCGCCACCGGGGCAGGGACCCGTTCAAGCTCCTGCTGCTGGCCCGCACCGCCGACGACTGGTGGGAGAACCTGCAAGCCGCCACCCGTCGCGCCGAAGACCTCCTCGACGGCACCCCAGTCACCGCCCTCGGCCCCCTGGAACCGGAACCCGGTCACTCCCGCACCCAGGCCTACCGGGAAGCCCTCAACGGCTACGCCCGCCACCTCCCGGACGTCGACAACTGGCAGCACCACAACTGGCCCGCCATCGCGGAACAACTCCGCGACCGAACCGTCGACGCGGCCGCCCTCGCCGGGGCACTGACCCTGCACATGACCGCCCTCGCCGACCTCCTCGACACCGCCGCCGGCCCCGGAGAAGACACCGGCGACACCGACACTCCGGGATCAGGTCCACCGAAAACTGTGGAGGACCGACTGCTGATCCACGAACGCCGCTATTGGACGAACGCGGCCGCAACCCGCAGTCTCACGCCCGCCATCGGCGAAGAGGCACTGACGGACGCACTGGCTGCGGCTTTCCTTATCGGATCCCAGACCAATGCCAATGCTGACGCTGACATAGTCCTGCGTCGAGTCCCCGGTCTCGCCGACCAAACTCATGACCTGCGCGCCAGAGTCCGTGCCTGGATCACCAGCGTCTACCCGCCCGTCGGCAACAACCGCATCTGGGGACTTCTACAGCCCGACCGACTCGCCGAACGGTTCATCGGCCACCATCTGACCAAGACTCCCGAACTCGCCCACCACCTAGCCACCGGCATCAACCGGCCTCAGGCCGAACAGCTCCTCACCATCTGCACCCGTGCCGCTACTCACCCCCCACTACGCCACTTCGGCCCACAACTCACAGCCCTGATCACCACCCACCCCGGCACGCTCGCCATCGCGGCCATTGACATCGCCACTCAGACCGAACACCCCGCCCCGCTCCTCGACGCCCTCCAGCAGATCACTAACAACCCCGCCACGCCCCTGGCCGAGCTCGAAGATCTCGCTGCCGAGCTGCCGGCGGCCAGCCACACGCTCGCACCCTGGGCCGCGCACGTGACCGACCGCATTGTCGGCACCTACCGCGAACAAGCCCAAGAAGACCCCAGCCGCCTGCCCCACCTCGCCGCCAGCCTCAACGACCTCGGCAACCGACTCGGTGACCTCGGGCGCATGGAGGAGGCGCTCGCCGCCGCCGAGGAAACCGTCACCCACTGCCGCAGCCTCGCCCACGCAGACCCTGATACCCACCTCGGCAACCTCGCCATGAGCCTCAACAACCTCGGCATCCGGCTCGCGAATCTCGGGCGTTTGGAAGAGGCCCTTGCCGTCACCGAGCAAGCTGTCGGTGCCCGCCGCGCCCTCGCCCAGGCAGATCCCGGTACCTACCTCCCCGACCTCGCCACGAGCCTGAACAACCTCGCCGTGCGGTTCGAAAGCTTCGGGCGCTTGGAGGAGGCGCTTGCCGCTGCTGAGGAAGCCGTGACCCACTACCGCGGCCTCGCCCAGGCACGCCCCGACGCCTACCTCCCCGACCTCGCCACCACCCTCAGCAACCTCGGCCCCCGTCTCGGGGACTTCGGGCGCAGGGAGGAGGCGCTCGCCGTCATCGAAGAAGCCGTCGATATCCGCCGCACCCTCGCCCGCACACGCCCCGACACCTACCTCCCCGACCTCGCCACCAGCCTCAACAACCTCGTCGTTCAGCTTGAAAAGCTCGGGCGTGTTGAGGAGGCGCTCACTCCTACCGAGGAAGCCGTCGATATCCG
>NZ_JBEYFP010000446.1:0-4904 GCF_040634455.1 Kitasatospora sp. NPDC007106 | reverse complement strand
GAAGCGGTCGGCGGCGCACCTCCTGGACCTGGCAGGCCTCGCTCGGCTGAGCGGGCCCGCCGGACGGGGCCGCAGGGTCAGCCGCGGCGCCAGCGGTTGGTGATCGGCAGACGGCGGTCCCGGCCGAAGCCCTTGGCCGAGATCTTCGGGCCCGGCGGGTACTGCCGGCGCTTGTACTCGGCGGTGTCGACCAGCCGGACCACCCGGTCCACCACCTCGGGCGGGAAGCCCTTGGCCACGATCGCGTCCCGTCCGAGGTCACCCTCGACGTACAGGTCGAGCACGGTGTCCAGCAGGTCGTAGTCGGGCAGCGAGTCGGTGTCGACCTGGTCCGGCCGCAGCTCCGCGGACGGCGGCTTGCTGATGGTGTTCTCCGGGATCGGCGGTACCTCGCCGCGCGCCTCGGCGGCCTCGTTGCGCCACTTCGCCAGCCGGAAGATCAGCGACTTGTAGACGTCCTTGATGGGCCCGTACGCGCCCACCGAGTCGCCGTACAGCGTCGAGTAGCCGACCGCCAGCTCGCTCTTGTTGCCCGGCGCGAGGACGATGTGGCCCTCCTGGTTGGAGACCGCCATCAACAGGGTGCCGCGCAGCCGGGACTGCAGGTTCTCCTCGGCCAGGCCGGTCAGCCCCAGCGAGCCCATGTAGGCGTCGAACATCGGGGCGATCGGCACGGTGCGGAAGTTGAGGCCGGTGCGGCGGGCCAGCTCGGCCGCGTCGTCCTTGGAGTGCTCCGAGGAGTACCGGCTCGGCATCGAGACGCAGTGCACGTTCTCCGCGCCGACCGCGTCCACCGCGATCGCGGCGACCAGCGCCGAGTCGATGCCGCCGGACAGGCCGATCAGCACCGACTTGAAGCCGTTCTTGCGCACGTACGCCCGGGTGCCCTCGACCAGCGCGGCGTAGATCTCCGCCTCGTCGTCCAGCCGCGGCGCGACCTCCGCGGCGACCGGCTCGGCCGGGGCCGGCAGCGGCTCGCCGCCGAGGTCCACCCGCACCAGGTGCAGCCCGTCCGTGAGGATCAGGCCGTCGGTGTGCTCGGCGGAGGCGGCCGGCAGCTCCAGGTCGGTGAGCAGCAGCCGCTCCGCGAACTGCGGGGCCCGGGCGAGCACCTCGCCGTCCTTCGAGACCACCACCGAGTCGCCGTCGAAGACCAGCTCGTCCTGGCCGCCGACCATGTTCAGGTAGGCGAGGGTGCAACCCGCCTCGGCGGCCCGCCGCTGCACCAGGTCCAGCCGGACGTCGTCCTTGTTGCGCTCGTACGGGGAGCCGTTGACCACCAGCAGCAGGCCGGCCCCGACCTCGCCGGCGGCGGTGGCGCGGCCGCCGTCCTGCCAGATGTCCTCGCAGATCGCCAGCGCGACGTCCACCCCGTGCAGGGTCAGCACCACCAGCTGGTCGCCCGGGACGAAGTAGCGGTACTCGTCGAAGACGCCGTAGTTGGGCAGGTAGTGCTTGGCGAAGCGGGTGACCACCTCGCCGCGGTGCAGCACCGCGGCGCAGTTCTGCGGGGAGCCGGCCGGGCGGTGCAGGCGCGGCGAGTCGTGGTCGGAACGGCCCAGGTAGCCGACCACCACCGGCACCTCGCCGAGGCCCTCGTCCCGCAGCCGGGCGGCGAGCTCCACCAGGGCGGTGCGCGAGGCCTCCACGAAGGAGCCGCGCAGGGCGAGGTCCTCGACCGGGTACCCGGTCAGGGCCATCTCGGGGAAGGCGACCAGCTGGGCGCCCGCGTCGGCGGCCTGCCGGGTCCAGCGCACCACCTCGTCGCTGTTGCGGGCGATGTCGCCGACCCAGGGGTCGTTCTGGCACAGGGCGAGACGCAGATTCGGCATGGCCCCGAGTGTAATCGTCTAACTGACGTTATGTCGCGGGGGGGTGCCCCTCGGGGCCCGCGGTCCACCCTGTGGGCAGCGGCCACCCAGAGGTGGACGCCGCGCGAAGATCCGACATGATGGGATCGGTCGCGGGACCAAGCGCCGCTCCGGCCACCGCCCGCCGCCGCCGGGCGTAACACGGACGTAAAGAGCAGAGGTGAGACTGTCCCCATGGGCAAGCAGCAGGAGTTCGTGCTTCGCACGCTCGAGGAGCGTGACATCCGTTTTGTCCGGCTGTGGTTCACCGACGTCCTCGGGTTCCTGAAGTCGGTCGCAGTCGCGCCCGCCGAGCTGGAGCAGGCCTTCGAGGAGGGCATCGGCTTCGACGGCTCGGCGATCGAGGGCTTCGCCCGCGTCTACGAGTCCGACATGATCGCCAAGCCGGACCCGACCACCTTCCAGATACTGCCGTGGCGCTCCGAGACCCCGGGCACCGCGCGCATGTTCTGCGACATCCTCATGCCGGACGGCTCCCCGTCCTTCGCCGACCCGCGGTACGTGCTCAAGCGCACCCTGGAGAAGGCCTCCAGCCTGGGCTTCACCTTCTACACCCACCCGGAGATCGAGTTCTTCCTGCTGAAGAACCTCCCCGGCGACGGCACCGCGCCGATCCCGGCCGACCAGTCCGGCTACTTCGACCACACCCCGCGCGGCGTCGGCCACGACTTCCGCCGACAGGCCATCACCATGCTGGAGTCGATGGGCATCTCGGTGGAGTTCTCCCACCACGAGGGCGCCCCCGGCCAGCAGGAGATCGACCTCCGGTACGCGGACGCGCTCTCCACCGCCGACAACATCATGACCTTCCGCCTGGTCATGAAGGAGGTCGCGCTGGAGCAGGGCGTGCACGCAAGCTTCATGCCCAAGCCGTTCTCCGACCACCCCGGCTCCGGCATGCACACCCACGTCTCCCTCTTCGAGGGCGACCGCAACGCCTTCCACGAGTCCGGCGCCGAGTACCAGCTCTCCAAGGTCGGCCGCTCCTTCATCGCCGGCCTGCTCAAGCACGCCGCCGAGACCGCCGCCGTCACCAACCAGTGGGTCAACTCCTACAAGCGCATCTGGGGCGGCTCCCAGCGCACCGCGGGCGCCGGCGGCGAGGCCCCCTCGTACATCTGCTGGGGCCACAACAACCGCTCCGCGCTGATCCGCGTCCCGATGTACAAGCCCGGCAAGCAGGGCTCCACCCGCGTCGAGGTCCGCTCCCTCGACACCGGCTGCAACCCCTACCTCGCCTACGCCGTCACCCTCGCCGCCGGCCTCAAGGGCATCGAGGAGGGCTACGAACTCCCGGCCGGCGCCGACGACGACGTGTGGGCCCTCTCCGACGCGGAGCGCCGTGCGCTGGGCATCCAGCCCATGCCGCAGAACCTCGGCGAGGCCATCGACCTGATGCAGCGCAGCGAACTCGTCGCCGAGACCCTGGGCGAGCACGTCTTCGACTTCTTCCTGCGCAACAAGCGCCAGGAGTGGGAGGAGTACCGCTCCGAGGTCACCCCGTTCGAGCTCCGCAAGAACCTGCAGGTGCTGTAACCGCAGGTCAGGGCGGTATAGAACGCAAGAAGCCCCTCGGGCCGACGGATGCGATCCGTCGGCCCGAGGGGCGTTTTCAGGGGTTTTGTCCTTCCTGGGCCGTCTCTGGGCCGTGGGGTTGCGGAGCGGCGGCCCATCCGAGGGCGTCGTAGAGCGCATCGACGGCCCGGCGGGTGCGGCCGTCAGTGCTCGGCATCAGGTGCGTGTAGACCCGGAGCGTGAACCCGGGGTCGGTGTGCCCGAGGTACCCGCTGAGCGCCTTCACGCTCTCGCCGGAGTCGAGCAACACCGAGGCGTAGAAGTGCCGCAGCGCGTGCATGCCGTCCTCCCGCGATGCATGGAAGCGACCCCACTTCTCCGGGGGAGGGATCACACCCGCGGTCACGAGTGCGGGCTTCCACGCGTAGGTGTTGAAGTCGCTCCGCCGCACGGCGCCGCCCTGCTGGCGCGAGAACAGCAGTCGCTTGGTCACCGGTGGGCCGTCGGGCGTCAGCCAGGGCAGCGTCACGGTCTCGGGCGGGAACGCGGCGAGGTGGGCCTCGAAGATGCCGGCCACCCGTTCCGGCAGCGGCACGTCGCGGACCTTCCCGCGCTTCGGCGGAGCGAACACCAGGCGCCCGCCGATGTCCTTGATCTGGCAGCCCACGTGCAGCCAGCCGGTGTCGGGCCGGATCTCGTCGACAGGCAGGCCGAACACCTCGCCCTGCCGGAGGCCGCACCCGCCGGCCGCGTCCACCATCGCCCGGTACCGGGCTGGCAGCCCGGCCCGGACGGCCTCAACCCGTTCTGCCGTCCACGGGCGGACACGGCCGGGCGCCCGGCCCGGCGGGGTCACCGAGCGGGAGCGGCACGGGTTCGTGGACCGGAGCCGGTCCTCCATCGCCGCCATGAAGATGCTGGAGACGTTGCCGAAGATGACCCGGCGGTACGACGACGCGGGCACCGCCTTCTCCAACTCGCTGAGCCACTCCCGGATGTGCGACGGCTGGAAGGAGTCCAGCGGTCGGATGCCGAGGTACGGGATCGCGTGCCGGCGGATCTGCGCATCGACAGACGAACGGGTGTTGTGGTCCGTGGTCTGCGACTCCAGCCAGCGCTCGGCGTACTGGCGGAAGGTCACCTTGGCGGCCTTCGGGTCGACGTACTGACCCCGCGACATGTCGGCCTCGATGTTGACCAGCCACAGTTCGGCCTGGCGCTTCTGGCGGTCAGGGAACGCCTTGCTCTTCTCCGTGCCGTCCGGCCCGATATACCGGGCGCGGTAGCGAGAGCCGGTGCCGTACCGCTCGGTCTTGACGCGATGGGGCCTGCCGTCCGGGCCGGTCTCGGTCTTGTGCCAGCGGTCCTGGATGTGTCCAGCCAAAGGTCAGGCCACCTCTCGGTTCTGCTCGGCCACCCACTGGGCGACCTCGGTGGGGTCGTAGCGCAGGTGTCGGCCCACGCGGAATCCGGGCGGACCGGTGCGCTTGCGGCGCCACTGGTAGATGGTCTCCAGCG
>NZ_JBEYFP010000445.1:0-4920 GCF_040634455.1 Kitasatospora sp. NPDC007106 | reverse complement strand
ACCCCGCCGACCGCCCCGGCGACTCCGACCGCCGTCCCGCCGACCCCGCCGACCGCCCCGGCGACTCCGACCGCCGTCCCGCCGACCCCGCCGACCGCCCCGGCGACTCCGACCGCCGTCCCGCCGACCCCGCCGGCAAGCATCCGGACGACATGGAGGTCGACCACGATCCGGACCACCCGGACGACGAGTCGATGGCGGACGCCGATCACGAATCCGACCACGACCCGGAGCACGACTCCGAGGCCGACCGGCCCCGTGGTTCGGCGGACTACGACGACGCCCAGGACCGCGAGCACACCCACTACGGGATGAAGGGCGACAACCTCCAGCGGGACATGCGGAGCACGGAGGACGGCGCTCCCCACCGCGATGTCCGGCAGATCACCCTGGACCGGGCGTTCGCGTTCCTGGACGGCCACGTCGACAACCACAACATCGCCAACCTGCTGCACGAGACGGCCCAGCAGAACAAGAACGACCCGCAGGGCGTCGGCTTCACCAAGAAGGAGCTCAGCGAGCGGCTGCCGGGCTTCGCCGACCTCAACCGCAACGAGCAGGCCGCGGTCGTCGGTGTGCTCGGCCGCCTGAGCCCGGCCGTCCACACGCGGTACGGCGTCGGTGCCAGCCCGGAGCGCGTCGCGGACCCCTACCGCTACCGCGACGACGTCGACCGGTCGCACTTCAGCGAGGAGGAGCAGGGCAAGCTCAAGAACGACGCGGGCGCCGACGACAAGTCGACCCGCGGCATGATGGCCCGCCGGAAGAAGAACTTCTGGGCCAGCCCCTCGGCGAAGACCCAGGAGAACTACCAGCAGGGCCAGACGACCCCCGACGCGAAGTACATCACCGGAGTCCGGGACCACCTGATCCTCAAGCGCCTGGAGGAGCGGCACCCGGGGCAGGACACGTACACCCCGGAGCAGGTCAAGCAGGTGGTGAAGGAGCTCGACGCGACGCTCAAGCCCGTCGGCAAGGGCATCCACCGGCCGGACTTCTCCGGCAAGAACTACGCCGTCGTCGAGGTCACCAGGATCCGCGACGAGAACGACATGGAGGTCGACGGCGCCGACCACGACCCGGACGCGGACACCCGGTACGTCGTCGACTCCTCGTACGGGGCGAGCCGCAAGGACGTGACGACCGAGCACTCCGAGCCGCACATCGGACGCTGGCTCACCCGGCTCAACGAGCGCGACGGCACGGACGACTGGCAGCCGCTCACCCTGCACACCGAGCGCGAGCCCTGCGGAAAGGGCCAGGGGCACGCCCACTGCTCGGTCTACCTCACGGAACCGAGCATGGACGGCGTCAACGTCTCCTACGCCACCGGCTACCGCAAGGGCGAGATGGAGGAGGGCGCCGAGCACGACGCGGAGACCGTGCAGCGGATGCTGGAGGAGGACAATCAGCGGTACCTGAACCGGATCGGCGACCTCTGGCTGAAGATGGCCGAGTCGGGTGCGCTGAACCAGCCGCCGACCACCGCCGCGCCGGCCCCGGCCGCCACCTGAGGAGACTGGACATGAACGTGCACGACGCGCCGGGCGGCGTCCCCGACACCGCCTGGCTGGAGCAGGTCTTCGGCGCGGACGGCGTCTGGCGGCCGACCGCGGAGCAGCTGCCGGAGTCGCTCACCCACGAGCCGACCCGGGCGTTCCTCACCGAGGTCGGCCTGCCGTGCGCCAAGGTGGGGCGGATCGGCCTGGACTCGCTGTTCCTCCGTGAGGAGGGTCTGTGGGCGCAGGACCCGGACGAGCTGTACGGGGTCTCCCGGCCGAAGGGCGACGACGCGGTCTCCGACATCTGCTTCAAGGTAATGGACCACACCGACACGGCCTTCATGCTGGACGCCGGGAGCGGTGCGGTCGACCTCTTCAAGCCGGACGGCTGGGACGCCGGCCTCGGCTACGGCGGCCGGTACACGTCCTCGCTGCCGCTGCTCGTCCGCGTCCTCGGCCTGGCGGCGCAGACCGTCGAACTGGTCGACGAGATCGGCCGCGACGAGGCCATCGAGGCCTTCGACGCCCGGCTCGACGAGCTGGGCCTGCTGGAGGCCCACCCGTACCTGTGGACCGAGGTCTTCGAGTACATCGACGAGTACTTCGACGAGTTCCCCGTGGACTGACGGCCCGTCGGACACCCCGTCCGACGCCCGTCCGACGGCCGCCGCACACCGCACGACCCGCTCACCCTGGAGCCCCAACCGTGACCACAGCCGCCAACCACCGGCCGCACCCCCACCTCGGCGGGAGGGCCGCCGCCCTGCGCGCACTCGCGCGCTGGCACGGCAGCGAGCCGTCGGCTCCGAAGACGGTGCTGCTGACCGGCCGGGCGGGCAGCGGCCGGTCCCGGCTGCTCACCGGCTTCCTCATGCTGTGCGACCCGGACCACCGCAAGCGGATCGACACGGACGCGCTCGACCCGGCCACCGTGCCGTCCGCCGAGCTGCCCCCGCCCCTGGTCTTCGGAGCCCGCGGGCTGACGGCCACCCAGCTGCTGTGGTCCGTCGCCGACGGCCTCGGCATGGAGGTGACCCGGACGGCCGAGGTGCTGGAGCTGCTGGCCGAGCCCGCCGACGAGGGGACACCGCTGCTGCCGGTGGTCGTCCCGGACGTCGACGACGCCGGCGTGCTGCGCGTGCAGGAGGAGGCCGCCCGGGTCGCGGCGGAGGTGCTGCTGCCGCTGGCCGCCTCGCCCGGGGTTCGGCTGCTCGCCGACCTGCCGCGCGCCCAGGCCCGTTGGCTGGCCGAGCGGTTGCCCGCCGACCGCCTGCTTGTCCTCGACCTGGACGAGGAGCCGTGGGCGGACCGCGAGGCGCTGCTGCTCCAGGCCCGGCACACCCTCGGCGCGACCGTCGCCGCCGACCGGCTGGCCCGGGCCGCCGACGGCCCGCTCACCCTGCGGCTGGCCGCCTGGTCCCTGCTCGCCGTGCCGGACGGGCCGGAGCTGCCCGCGCCGACCGGCGTCGGCGAGGCCCTCGACCTGCACGCCGAACGCTGCGGAGTGGACGAGTTGACGCTGCGGCGGCTGCTCGCCCCGCTCGCCCTGGCCGCGCCCGGCGAGCCGCTGCCGCTCGCGCTGTGGGGCCCGCTGGCCTCGGCCGTCGCCGGCAAGGACCTCGGCCCGGCGCTCGCCTCCGGGCAGCGCCTGCTGCTGCCCTTCACCACCCCGGCCGGCGACGACGACCACCCGGCCGTGCGGATCGCCCACCCCGCCGTCGCCGCCGAGGTCCGCGAGCGGTTCGGCGGCGCCGTCCGCGAGGCGCAGCGCCGGATCGCCGCCGCACTGACGGCCACGGTCGACGGGACGGGCATCGACGGCGGGACGGCCGACGACGGGACGGGCGCCGGCCGCTGGGAGCGGGCGCTGCCGTACCTGCGCGAGCAGCTGGCCGGCCACGCCCTGGAGGGCGGGCTGCTGCCCGAACTCCTCGACGACCCGGGCTTCCTGCTGCACACCGACCAGGTCCGGCTGCGCGCCGCCGCCGAACACCTGGCGGCCGCCGGCCCCGGCCTCCCGCCGCTCGCCCGCAGCTGGCTGCGGGTGGCACCGCTGTTCACCCGCCACGAGCTCGGCCCGCAGCTGCGCGCCGGCCTGCTGGAGCACGCCCTGCGGCAGGACGGTCTGCCCGCGGCCGGGCTCGGCGAGGACCTGCCGTGGCGGACCGAGTGGACGGTGCCGCTGCCCGGTGTCGCCGCGCTCACCGCCGCGACCGGCCCGGACGGCTCGGCGCTGCTGGCCGCGTACCTCCCCGGCGGCGAACCGCAGGCGCGCGTCTTCGACGCCGCGACCGGCGCGTCGGTCGACCTGGCCCCGGAGCAGCTCGTCCCGCCGACCGACGAGGAGCGGGCGGCCTGTCCGGTCCGGCTGAGCACCGGCGCCGACTACGTGCGGATCTGGCCGCGGGAGGACGCCGGCGGACCGCTCGGGATCTTCGTCTCCGCGGGCCCGCTCGGCGGTGCCGACGTCACCCCGGACGGCCTGCTGCTGCTCGCCGACGCCGCCGGCCTGAGCGCCCTGCGGCTGACCCTGCCCGGCACGTCCGGGCTGCCCCGCCCGTCCGGCACGTCCGGGCTGCCCCGCCAGCCCGGCCCGGCCTGACCCCGGGCAGTACCGTGGCCACCGACCACCGACCACCGACCACCGACCACTGACCACCGGGCCCCGAGGCCCAGGTTCCGAAGGAGAGCGACCGCGTGACGACCCGCGCGCAGGCCGTCGAGGCGGCCCACCAGTGGATCAACGGCGACCTGCCCGAGGAGCAGTGGCGCACCGTCGGCGTCCACGAGTTCGACCTGGGCTGGGTGGTGTGGGCCGAGCCGGAGCCGCCCGCCGACAGGCCCGGCCCGGGCGAGCGGCGGCCGCCCGCGGAGATCGGCTCCTCCTGCGCGGTCGTCGACCGGGAGACCGGCAGGCTCAGCACCTGGCCGTCGGTGCCGGTCGAGGAGGTCGTGCAGCTCCACCGCGACAGCCTGGGCGCCGGCACGTACGACCCCGACCGGCCGCTCGCCACCGGGCCCGGCGCCACCGCCGTCCTCACCTACCGCGACGCGGCCGGCGAGGAGCAGAGCCTCTTCCGGATGTCCGCCCCCGGCGCCGCGCACCCCGAGGTCGAGACATGGCGGATCCTGCAGAGCCGGGGCGTGCGGCCGGAGGACGTGCTCGCCGTCCACACCGACCTGCGCCCCTGTGAACTGCCCGGCGGCTACTGCGCCGCCACCCTGCTCGCCGAACTGCCCGTCGCGACCTTCTCCTACGGCCACGACTACGGCCCGCGCTTCGACCGGCGCGCGGCCGGCGTGCGTGCCCTGGCCGACGCCGCCGAGAAGCTGTTCCGCGAGGCCGGCCGTCCGGCGCCGCCGCGCCCCAACCGGGCACCCTTCCCGCGGAGCGCCGCCGCGGCCGGACCGGAGCGGG
>NZ_JBEYFP010000444.1:0-4922 GCF_040634455.1 Kitasatospora sp. NPDC007106 | reverse complement strand
GGTGCCTGGCACGGCCACGTCGCCGGCACGCTCGGCCTGCCGATGCCGCAGCCGCTGGCCGGGGTGCTGCAGCAGAACCAGGACGTCCGGCTGGACGCGGCCACCCTCACCGACCAGGACTCCCGGACGTGGCTGCTCGTCGCCCTGGCGGTGGTCGCCCTGCTGTTCACCGGGCTGGGCATGGCGATGCACGCCCCGCCCGGCATCAAGGCCTGGCGGCACGCGGTGCACCTGGCGGTGGCGCTGGCGGTGGCGATGCTGCTGATCGGCGTGCTCACCCGGATCTCCGCCGCGTACGGCCTCACCCTGCTCGGCTTCGGCGGCAGCGGCGCGGCGGTGCTGGAGCCCGACCTGCTGGTGCTGGTGGCGGTGGGCGCGGTCTGGGGGGCGGTGGCCGGGCTGCTCGGCGGCCTGACGGCGGCCCGGGTACGCCGCGACACCGCGCCGGCGGCGCGGCGGCCGGCGGAGCCGGGGGACGGCGGCCCCGACGCGTCCGGGGCTCAGTCGCGGTCGGTGCCGTAGACCGGCAGCGCCCACTCGGGCGGCTCCGGCGGGGGCGCCGGCGGGTCGGGCGGCGCGACGGCCTTCCGCAGTGCGACGGGCTCCGGCGGTGCGGCGGATTCCCCGGACACCGGGGATTCCGCGGAAGCCGGGGACTCCCGCGGTGGGGCGAGTTCGGCCGGCGCCGCGGACTCGGGCAGCTGCGGGACGAGTTCGGTCGGCGTCGGCACCGGGATCGCCGCGACGTGCTCCACGCCGTGCAGGGCACCGACGAAGGCCAGGCAGCTGTCGTACCGCTCGTCCGGTGTCTTGGCGAGCGCCCGGATCAGCACGTCGTCGAGGGCGGCGGGCAGGTTGGGGCGGTGCTCGCTGAGGTGCGGCGGCGGGTCGTTGAGGTGCGCCCAGAGCTGGGCGAGGTCGTCGTCGCGCTGGTAGGGCGGGTCGCCGGAGAGCATCTCGTAGACCACGCAGGCGAGGCTGTAGACGTCGCACCGGCCGTCCACCGGCTTGCCGTTGATCTGCTCGGGGGCGACGTAGTCCAGGGTGCCGACGAACTGGCCGACGGTGGTCAGGCCGGAGAGCGACAGGGACTTCTTGGTGAGTCCGAAGTCGGTCAGGTAGACGTGCTCGGGGTGCTCGGAGTCGGTGCCCTCGGCGACCAGGATGTTGCCGGGCTTGACGTCGCGGTGCACGAGGTCGTGGTCGTGCGCGGCGTCCAGCGCGGAGGCGACCTGGGTGGTGATCCGCACGGTCTGGCGCAGCGAGAGCGGGCCCTCGCGGTCGAGCAGGGCGCGCAGGTCGCGGCCGCGGACGTAGCGCATGGCGATGTAGAGCAGGCCGTCGGCCTCGCCGGCCTCGTAGACCGGCACGATGTGCGGGTGGTCGATGGCCGCGGCGGCCTTGGACTCGCGGGCGAACCGCTCGCGGAAGACGTCGTTGCGGGCGAGGTCGGGGGCGAGCAGCTTGACCGCGACCGTCCGGCCGAGCCGCAGGTCCTCGGCGCGGTAGACGACGGCCATGCCGCCGCGGCCGATCAGCTGCTCCAGCCGGTAGGTGGCGAGTTGGTGGCCGGTCAGGTCGGCCGGTGCGGCGGTCGTCATCCGGCCTCACCCCGGGCGCCGGCCGCGGACCGCTTGGCGGCGGGCGGGTCGACGGTGGCGTAGGTCTGCATCCGGGTGCCGTCGCTGAAGAACCAGCGGCCCTGGTCGAGGTCGAGCAGCCAGGCGGAGGATCCGTCGATGACGGCGCCGAGCCGCAGGTTGCGGCTGCGGTCGCGGAAGGTCTCCAGGTCGATCAGGCCGTCCGTGTACTCGCCGACCAGCCGGCGGTAGGTCGCCAGCGCCTTCTCCAGGGCGGCGAGCAGGGGGCGCGGGTCCTCCAGCGGGGTCAGCGGGTGGTCGGTGCCGGACGGCGGGTGGGGCAGGGTGACCAGCAGCCGGCCGTCGACCCAGGCCGACCAGCCGTTGGAGCAGACGATGCGCGCCCAGTTGCCGTTGTTGTCGGCGAGCCGGACGGGGAGCAGCGGGTCGAGCCGTACGGACGGCCGCGACGGGTCCGGGCTCGCCCAGGTCTGCAGCCCGTCGGCGGGCGCGACGTGGGTGGGCTGGAACTCGTACGGGGCCGTCATCCGCGGTCACCTCCGCATCACGGCGGGTTCGTGACGGCGCAGCAGGCGCAGGACCAGCAGGCCGAAGAGGACGCTCAGCACCACCATCATGCCCATGTCGAGCAGCCAGACCGAGGCCTCGTGCCGGAAGAGCGGATCGGCGGTGAGCGGTTTGGGCACCGAGGCGTGCAGGTCGACGGTGGAGGCCATGGCGGCGAAGGCCCAGCGGGAGGGGACGAGCCAGGAGAGCTGGGCGAGCACGGGGGTGCTGTTGAGCTGGATCAGTGCGCCGCAGAACACCACCTGGACGATGGCGACCAGCACCAGCAGCGGCATGGTCACCTCCTCCTTCTTCACCAGGGCGGAGATGAGGAGGCCGAGCATCATGGCGGTGAAGGCGAGCAGGGCGACCGCCAGGGTGATCTCCAGCAGCGGTGGCATGAGGACGCCTCCGCCGCCCTGCGGGCGCAGGTCGACGCCGAGCAGCGCGACCATGGTGAGCACCACCGCCTGGACGACGGTGACGGTGCCGAGCACGATGATCTTGGACCAGAGGTACGCCGATCTGGACAGGCCGACCGCGCGTTCTCGCTGGTAGATGACGCGTTCCTTGACGAGTTCGCGCACCGAGTTGGCGGCGCCGGTGAGCACCGCGCCGACGCAGAGGATCAGCAGCGCGTTGAAGACGCTGTCCTCGGCGAGCTTCTTGCCGGCCAGGGCCCGGGCCATCACGCCCATGACGAACGGCAGCGCGATCATGACGGCCAGGAAGGTCCGGTCGGCGGTGAGCGCGGTGGCGTAGCGGCGGACGAGTGTGCCGACCTGGTGGTGCCAGCGCTGCGGGTGCGGGGGCTTGGGGGCCGGCGTCTCGGCGGCGGCCGGGGCCTGCGGCAGGGCCGGGCCGGGATGGTCCATGGCGCCGGTGATGTAGCGGCGGTAGGAGGGCGAGGAGCGGTACTGGCCGGCCCAGTCGCGCTCGGTGTCGTTCTCGAAGGCGTCGAAGGCGTCCGGCCACTGCTGGAAGCCGAAGAAGTCGAGGGTCTCGCCGGGCGGGCCGTAGAAGGCGATCCGGCCGCCGGGGGCGAGCAGCAGCAGCCGGTCGCACACGTCGAGGCTGAGCACGCTGTGCGTGACCACGATGACGGTGCGGCCGTCGTCGGCGAGGTTGCGCAGCATCTGCATGACCGAGCGGTCCATGCCGGGGTCGAGGCCCGAGGTCGGCTCGTCCAGGAAGAGCAGCGAGGGCTTGGTGAGCAGCTCCAGCGCGACGCTGACGCGCTTGCGCTGGCCGCCGGAGAGGCTGGAGATCACCTGGTCGGCGCGCTTCCCCAGGCCGAGTTCGGCGATCACCTCCTCGACCCTGGCCTCCCGCTCGGCGGCGGCGGTGTCGCCGGGGAAGCGCAGTTCGGCGGCGTAGCGCAGGGCGCGGCGCACCTGCAGCTGGGTGTGCAGGATGTCGTCCTGCGGGACGAGGCCGATCCGGCGGCGCAGCTCGGCGTAGTCGCGGTAGAGGTCGCGGCCGTCGTAGCGGACGGTGCCCTCGTCCGCGGGGCGCAGTCCGGTGAGGGCGTTGAGCAGGGTGGACTTGCCGGCGCCGCTCGGGCCGGCGACCGCGAGCAGCATCTTCTGCCCGACCGGGAAGGTGACCGAGTCGAGCAGCCGGCGGCCGCCGGCCACGGTGACGCTGAGGCGGTCGACGTCGAGGTCGACGTCGCCGGTGTCGACGTACTGCTGCAGTTCGTCACCGACCAGGCAGAACACCGAGTGGCCGATGCCGATCAGGTCGCCCTCGCCGACGAGGGCGTCGAGCACCGGCTGGCCGTTGAGGTAGGTGCCGTTGTGGCTGCCGAGGTCGACGATCTCCCAGCGCCCGTCGGAGCGGGCGCGCAGTTCGGCGTGCCGGCGGGAGACCGACAGGTCGCCGACGACCAGGTCGTTGTCGACGGCGCGGCCGATCCGGACGACCTTCGCCGGGAGCGGGCGGACGGTGGTCGGCGGCCGCATCGAGCCGGTGATGGCGGTCAGCGCGGAGGGTTGCCGGTCGACGGCCGGCTTCCGGGGCAGCTCGCGCAGGGTGCAGCGCGGTCCGTCGGCGGCGCTGCCGAACCGCAGCTCGCTGCCGGCTCCGACGTCGAGGTGCCGGATCCGGTGACCGTCGGTGTAGGTGCCGTTGGTGGAGCCGTTGTCGTCGAGCTCCCAGTGGTCGCCGTCGGCGTGCAGGACGGCGTGGTGCCAGGACACCCGGGGGTCGCTGAGGAAGACCTCGCTCGTCGGATCGCGGCCGACGTGGTAGGTGCGGCTCGGGCTGATGACCTGCGAGTCGCCTTCGGTCTCGAGTACCAGCTGCGGCGCGGTGAGCGCGGCGGGTCGCTCTCCCATACCGCCGATGGTAGCCGCGCACCGGGAGGCACGCCCGCTTCCACCGGGACGCCCGGGCGGGGAGCGGGCCCGGCGCGGGGTGTCCGGCGACATGCCCACGGCGGGGCGATTCGGCCGGAAACAGGTGTGTCACCCGGTATGTCTTGGGGCATGACGAGTTCGTACTGTCGGCCGCACACCGGGGAGGCTCCGTGAACACCTGGGCGACCTGGACCACGCAGGGCATCCTCGCCGGCACCGGAGGGGTGCGAACGGTCGAGTTGGGTGTCATCAAGGGCGATCTGACGGTCCACACGACGTGGATCGACGGGGAGGCCCGACTGACGGTCCAGTACAGCGGCGCGCTGGACTGGTTCACCGTGGAGGGCAGCCCGGTGCCCGCCGGGGACGAGGCGGCCGCGCGCGAGGCAGACCTCGTTGGTCGCCGCCGTGCTGC
>NZ_JBEYFP010000443.1:0-4922 GCF_040634455.1 Kitasatospora sp. NPDC007106 | reverse complement strand
CTGCTGCCGTTCTTCTCCTTCATGACCTTCCTGATCGCGGTGCCGACCGGTGTGAAGTTCTTCAACTGGGTCGGCACCATGTGGAAGGGCTCGCTGAGCTTCGAGACGCCGATGCTCTGGGTGGTCGGCTTCCTGGTCACCTTCCTGTTCGGTGGCCTGACGGGTGTCCTGCTGGCGGCGCCGCCGATCGACTTCCACGTCTCGGACTCGTACTTCGTCGTCGCCCACTTCCACTACGTGGTGTTCGGCACCGTCGTCTTCGCCATGTTCGGCGGATTCCACTTCTGGTGGCCGAAGATGACCGGCAAGATGCTCGACGAACGGCTCGGAAAGATCACCTTCTGGACGCTGTTCATCGGCTTCCAGACCACCTTCCTCGTCCAGCACTGGCTCGGTGCGGAGGGCATGCCCCGCCGCTACGCCGACTACCTCGCCTCCGACGGTTTCACCACGCTGAACACCGTCTCGACCGTCGGCGCCTTCCTGCTCGGCCTGTCGATCCTGCCCTTCCTCTACAACGTCTGGAAGACGGCCAAGTACGGCGAGAAGGTCGAGGTGGACGACCCCTGGGGCTACGGCCGCTCGCTGGAGTGGGCGACCTCCTGCCCGCCGCCGCGGCACAACTTCCTCACCCTGCCGCGCATCCGCTCGGAATCCCCGGCGTTCGACCTGCACCACCCCGACATCGCCGCCCGCGACTACCTCGACAACCACGGTGAGCCCGCCAAGCACCTCACCGGTGTGACCCCCGCCGAGTACGACGTTCCGCAACGCCGCGGGCCCCGCCCCGGCGGCGGCGGCGCCTGACCACCGGTCCCGGCGAAGCCGACGACCGCCGTCCTGCGGGAACACGGTCCCGCAGGACGGCGCAGCCACCCACCTGCCGTCCGTGAGGTTCGTGATGAACGAAGACACCACCGACACCATCGCCGGCAGCCTGCGGCAGCTGGAGGGCTACTTGCTGTGGCAGGCGGAGATCGCCACGGCCCAGCGGGACGCCGCAGCGTTCACCGAGCTGTTTCCCTGGCTCACGACCGGCCAGCGCGAGGAGGTCGAACACGCGTACACCGAAAGTCGCCTCCAGGTGTCCCGCCAGGTCGTCACCCACATCGCGCAGCGCTGCCGGGACCTGCGGAGCGAGTACGAGGACCGGTACCGCCGCCTGAGGTTCGGCGTCGTCGCCCTGCTCCCCTTCGCCATGGCCCTGGGAGCGGCTGCCGCCGTGGTGGTGACACGCTCCTGGCGGTGATCCACCGCCGGGACCGCACTGCTGCGCGAAGGGGCCGGTGCCACCGCCCGGCCACCGTGCACTCCCGGCCCGATGAACGGCGATCAGGTCGCGGTACCAGGCGTACGAGGCCTTCGGGGTGCGCTGCTGCGTCTCGAAGTCGACATGGACGAGGCCGAAGCGCTGGTGGTCGCCCTCGGCCGGTAGCCCTCGGCTCGCCGAACAGGCCGTCGTTGTCGCGGGACCATGACTGCACGCTGCCGCCCTCCTTCGAGTCGGCCGTTCGGCAGCGGGGTCGAGAGGTTCGACCGGACCGGCGACTTCGCGCGCCGCTTCCGACGGGTCGCCGCGCCCGGCGGGCGATGGCGTGATACCGACCGGCCCGCTTGTCGGCGCTCATCGCCTCCGTAACATGACCGGATGTCGGATTCGGTCGCGCAAGGAGGATCCCTGGAACTGCACCTCAGCACGCTCGGATCGCTCAGGGCCCGGCGCGGCGATCGGGAGCTGCGGCTGAACCGGGCTCGGGACCGCGCGGTGCTCGCCGTCCTGCTCGCCCACGCCGGGCGGCCGGTGCCCGTCGCGGAGATCATCGACGGCGTCTGGGGCGAGGAGGGTGACGAGGCGCCGAACCGGGCCAGGGGGCTGCCCGCCACCATGTACCGGCTGCGCAACATCCTGGCCGACGAGGACGGCACCGCCGAGGGCGGCAATGTCCTGCGGCACGTCGGCAAGGCGTACCGGCTGGACGCGGACCCCGCGAACATCGACCGTACGGTGTTCCTCGCCGAGCTCGCCGCCGCCACCGCCGCCCGCCGGAACCGACAGCCCGAGCGGGCCCACGCCCTGCTCACAGCCGCGCTCGGCCGGTGGTCCGCGCCGGTGGCCCTGGACGGCGTGCCGGGCCCGTACGCCGAACACGACCGCCGGATGCTGGCCGGGCGCCGGGAGGAGGCCCGGCAGGCCCGGCTCGAACTCGACGTCGAACTCGGGCTGACGCTCACGGCGGAACCCGAGCCGAAGCCGGGCACCGTCGTCCCCCACGCGCTCGCGCTGGCCCGGGCCGGCCGCACCGAGCAGGCCCTCGCCCTGCTCGCCGGCTCCGCCTCCGGCGGCGAGGCAAAGGCTCTGGCGGCACGCCTCCGCGACCGGGCCCCGGACCTGGCGAGCTGGACGCCCTGGGCCTCCCGGACCGCCCCCCGCCCGGTTCGCCGACCATTCCAACTCCCGCCCGACATCGCCGACTTCACCGGCCGAGCGGCCTTGCTGACCGAGCTCGCCACCGCCCTGACCGCGCCGGGCCCACGCTGGGTCACCGTCACCGGACCGCCCGGCTACGGCAAGAGTGCGCTCGCCGTCCACGCCGCCCACCGGCTCGCCCCCGGCTATCCCGACGGCCAGCTCCACGCCGACCTGGACGGGAAGGTCCCCCGCGCGGACCCGGCCGCCGTCCTGGCCGCCTTCGTGCGGGCCCTGGGCGTCGAGGAGCCGGCCGTCCCGCCGGGCCTCGCCGACCTGCGCGCGCTCTACCTCCACTTGCTCGCCGGACGGCGCGTCCTGGTGTTGCTCGACGGCGCCGTCGATGCCGAGCAGGTCCGCCCGCTGTTGCCGGCCGAGCCCGGAAGCGCGGCTCTCGTCACCGCCGGACGACCGCTGCCCGGTGGACGCACCGTCACCGTCGGCCGGATGACGCCCGACGAGGGGATCGAACTGCTGTCCCGCGCCCTGGGCCCCAGGCGCCTGGCCCGGGAACCGGGCGCGGCCCGGGCCCTGGCCGCTGCGTGCGACCATCAGCCCCGCGCCCTGCGCCTGGCCGCGAGCCGCTTGGCGCGCCGTCCCGCCTGGCCGATTTCCACCCTCCTTTCACACCCTCGCGAATAGCATCCGTCTGCGAATAAACGTGAGCGTTCATCCCTCGTCAACCGGCGCATCACAAAATCCCGTCGGCAGCCGCGATCACCGTCCGATCAGGCAAGCCGCCCGGAATCTCCGGCGACGGGAAGAGGACGAACTGATGAGTGGGACTATCACATGCATCAACCGCACGCCGGCCGGCACCGCCGCCGAGCACGGCGAGGCGCGCCCGATCATGCAGGGCGACGGCCACCCGGTGGCCCACTACGCACCGAACGGCAACCGGTCCGCCCGGTACGCGACGCGGGCGTCCAGCACGGCCGGCTGCGACACCGAGGCGGTCGGGCGCGCCGCCGACCCGCTCCGCGGCACGATCGCCGACCCGGGCTCCACCGAGAGCCCCCACGTCGTCCGGCCGGTGCCGGGGCACCACTGAGCCCCGGCGCCCGGCCCTCAGCCCGTTGTGCACCCCCACGCGCCACCGCCATCCACCAGCCCCGGCGCGCCGCCCACCCGGGGCCCGACGAGCCTCCGGGAGCGCCGTCATCGCCGCCGAGCCCGCACCCGCCGCCGAACGCACCCCCTCCAGCACGCCGGACCTGCACTTCCACCTGCTCGGTCCGCTCACCGCCCGGGTCGGCGACCACCGGCTCGACCTGGGCCGCAGCCAACAGCAGGCCTTCCTCGCCATGCTGCTCGCCCACCCGGGACGGCCGCTGACCGCCGCCCGCCTCGCCGAGGGCATCTTCGACGAGGACAACCCGCCTGCCCGGCCCAGGTCCGTCCTGGCCACCCACGCCTACCGGCTGCGTCGCACGCTGCGCAACCACCACGCCGACCACCTCCTGGTCACCGTCGACGGCGGCTACCGCCTCGACGTCCCCGCCGAGTCACTGGACTCCGTCGCCTTCGACCGCCTCGTCGCGCGGGCGGAGGACCTCCGCATCGCCGCCGACCGGCCGCGGGCCCGTGACCTGTTGGCCCGGGCGCTGGCCCTGCACGAGGGCGAGCCGCTGGCCGGACTGCCCGGAGGACATGCCGTCGAGCTGCGCCGCCACCTGGCCGAACGCCGGGTGGCGGTACTGGAGGCGAAGCTCGCCCTGGACGTCGACCTGGGGGACAACCCGTCCTGCCTGGTCGAGCTCGACCAGGCCGTGTTCGCCCACCCGTTCCGCGAGCGGTTCCGCGCCCTGCTGATGCTGGAGTACCACCTGGCGGACCGCCCGGCCGAGGCACGGGCCGTGTACGCCGATGCCCGGCGCGCCTACCACGCCGAGGAGCTGGACTGCCCGGAGCTCGACGCGCTGCACGCGCGGATTCGACGGGCCGACCCCACCCTCGGCACGGCCACCCGCCTTGTGGGCCGCTCGGTCGCTGCCCACGACCCGCCGGTTCCCGACCGAGGGGCGGACTCCGGCCGCCTGCCGGTGCCGGAACAACTTCCCACTCCCCTCGTCGACTTCACCGGCCGGCACGGCGCCGTCGCGGAGCTGACCGCCGCGCTCACCCGCCCCGACCCGGGCGCAGTGGTCATCTCGGCAGTCAACGGAATCGGGGGCGCCGGAAAGACCAGCCTGGCCGTCCACGTCGCCCACGCCCTGCGCGAGCGGTTCCCCGACGGCCGACTGCACCTGGACCTGCGCGGCACCCAGGCCGACCCGCTCGACCCGGCCGAGGCACTCGGCCTGCTGCTGGCCTCGCTCGGCGTCGCGGACCGGGAGATCCCGGCAGACCCGGCCGAACGCGCCGCGCTCTACCGCACCACCGTGGCCGGCCGCCGCCTCCTGGTGCTGCTCGACGACGCGGCCTCCGCCGAGCAGACCGCCCCGCTGCTGCCCGG
>NZ_JBEYFP010000442.1:0-4938 GCF_040634455.1 Kitasatospora sp. NPDC007106 | reverse complement strand
CCGACGCCGGTGGCCGGGTCCCAGACATGAATGCCGTCCCCCGGTCCGGTCACGGCTGCCAGGAAGTCGCGATTGCCCGTGGGTACCGCGCAGAGATCCCGGACGCTGCCAGAGCCGGAGTACCGCGTCCGCTGTTGTTCTCCGCCGACCAGGTCCCACAGCCGTACCGTGCCGTCCGCGGCTCCGCCGGCCAGCACTTCGCGCCCGCCGATCCGAACCGGACACACCAGGACCGTTCCTTCAGAGCCCGTGAGCACCGGTCCGTCCGCCCCGGTGGCTGCGTCCCAGAGATGTACGGCGCTGTCGGCGCCGAGGGCGATGACGGTGTTCGAGCCGACCCGAATGGAGCACACCGAGCGCAGTCTTCCGACGTCCGGCCGGAGAGGTTCGCCCGGCCCACGGATGTCGAGGTCCCACAACCGCACGGAGTTGTCGTGACCGCAGCTGGCCAGCAGCGTCCGACCGCCCACCTCGACCGTGCAGAGGTCCCGAACTGCGTCCGTGTGGCCACGCAGCACCCGCTCGACCGTCCCGCTGACCGGGTCCCACAGCTTCACCAGTGCGTCACTGCCGCCAGTGGCCAGCAGAGTCCTTCCGTCCACCGTGACGGCACATGCCGCTCGTGACCCACCCGCGTGGCCCGGCAGTGCATGGTCCAAGCGGCCGGTGGCCGCGTCCCACAACCACACCGTCCCGTGCCCGCCGGTTCCGACGAGCATCGTCCTTCCGTCGATGTCCATCGCCGTGACGGCCCACAGCTCGTGGCATCGTCCGGCCAACTCGCGCTCGGGACGCCCTGTGAGGACGTCCCACAGACGGACTGTCCCCTCGTCGTCGACGACCAGGAACGTGTGGCCTTCCACCACCACCACGTTGCGTCCCAAGCCGAAGACCGCGCCTCGGTGCTCCAGGGAACCGGTGGCCGGGTCCCAGAAGCACAACGTGAACCCCTGGTCGGAGACGGCGATCAGTGGCCTTCCGTCGATCACGACGTTGGAAACGCAGGCGCCCAGCATGCTCTGGCCCGGAAACGTGCGTACGACCGTGCCGTCGACGGGATCCCAGAGCCGGACGGTTCCGTCACCGGAGGCACTGGCCAGCAACGTGCGCCCCTCGACCGTCACCGAGCAGACCGTGTTCACGCTGCCGCTGTGCCCGATCAGAACCCGCTCGGTTTCACCCGTCTCCACGTTCCACAGCCTGACGGTGTTGTCCCACGCAGCGCTGGCCAGCAGCGAGCGACCTCCGACGACCACCACGCACAGCGACTGCACCCACCGGGTGTGCCCGGTCAGGATCGTCGCTTCCTCGTGGGTGCCCCAGCGCGCCCACCGCAGGCGGTACGCGGCGGGATGGTCAAGCGTTCGGTAGGTGGTACCCAGGTCTCCGAGTGCCTCCGTGGTGCTGAACAGGGCCGCCCGCTCCGTCGGACCCGCATCCAGCGCCTGTGGGGTGCGCCGAAGCAGGGCGGCTCGGAGGCGGGTCTCCTGGAGAGCTGTGCCGGCAGTGGCGGGAACCAGGCGCCGCAGGTCTGCATGGAGCAGGTAGACGGGGTCTTCGAGCAGCATGTCGACGGCACCGGCGCGGGAAGCGTGACCGGGCAGCGAGCGCAGCAGATAGCCGGGGGCGGTACGCCAGCCCCCGGATCGGCCGTGCTGTACGAACGCACGAGTGAGGGCTAGTTCGTCGTCCCGCAGGTCGCGGGACGCCCGCAGACTGTCGTTGAGCGCCTGGTGGAACAGCTGGAAGGTCGGTGTCTGCGGATCGTCGTCGGTGGTCTCGATGAGGAAGGCGGCTGCCGACGAACGGGCGAAGGCCAGCAGGCCGGCCTCGGTGGGTACCTGGCGGCTGAGCGCAGTGACCGCACAGCGCCACAGGTCCACGGGCAGGCCGGGGTCCTCGGCAAGGGCCAGGGCCGTGAGCACCATTCCGGCCGGGATGCCGTCGACGTACGGGAGAACGGCCAGGTACTCGCGAAGGGCAGCCTGGACGGTCGGCGAGAAGGAGACGTCAAGCGGTCGCGCCGGAGCCGAGTCGTGGAGGCCATGCGTGCGGGCCAACAGGCCGGCCACCAGGAAGTTCCCGCCGGCCAGTTCGGCGATCCGCTCCGCGACCGGGCCGGCAGCCGCCGGATCGTTGTACGGGTTGTCGTGGCGTTCCTCCCCGCGGAGCTGGAGTGCGGCCAGAGCGTACGCGGTCAGGTCGGCCGGCGAGGAGTGACGGACTTCGTCGAGATCCATCACCTCGGCGGCACCGAGTTCGCCGAGAAGTCCTCCGGCCGTGTCCGTACGACGGGTGCCGACCAGTACCCGGACGCGCGGATCGGTGAGTCCCTCGGCGAGCGGGCGAACGATCTGACGCGCGATCCGACGCGCCTCCTGCGTGGTCGACGCCTCGTCGAGCGCGTCGATCACCAGGGTGAACCCCGGCCGGCCGCTCTCCGTCAGGGCGGTGCGCAGTACGTGCTCCAGCGCGGCGCCTCGTGCGGGTGGCGGAGCAGAGACAGCCCGGCAGATCTCGGCGGCCACCTGCGACGCGGTCTTGCCCTTCGCATGCACGGCACAGTCCACCGAGCCCAGCGGCGCGCGGACGGCGGTGTCCTCGGGCGGCAGCGCCGCTGCCTCACCCCGGTCGGCCGTGGTGACGATCCGGCCGAGCACTGCTGACTTCCCCACGCCCGGCGAGCCGGTCACCACGAATACTCGCCGGTCCACTACCTCACGAGCGAGCCACGCGGTGATGTCGATCAGCGCGGCCTCACGGCCCCGGAAGCGATGGCCGCGTTCCTCGTCGTGGCCGACGCCGCGGGCGCGCGGGCGCCAGTGCAGCCCGGCCTCCGGATCGGTGGCCAGGCTCCAGCCCCGCGCAGCCGGCGCGCTCCCGCGGGCGGCCTGGGCGGACCGGCCGGTGAGTAGCTCGAGCTTCTGTTCAGGCAGGAACGTCTCGATGCCGCGGAAGGTGATCGCTCGGGCGTCCCCGTTGCCTTGGGCCTGGGCCACCATGCCCACCACGGCGTTGTAGTCCTCCGACCAGACGCCCGCTCCGCTGAAGCCGCCCTTGACCAGGTATTTCGAGGTCGTATCCAAGCGTATCCAGTCGTACCCCAGTTCCTCCCCCACGATGCCGGACGAGGAACTTCCATGAGCACTGTCGGGAAAGCCGAACGCCCACCACCTGTGACCCAACAGGGTTCCGGCTGCCGGGCGCCGGACCTGGATCGCGCACTCCTCCGGTAGGGGTTCCGCCAGCACCAGCACCGCGACGTCGTTGATGTCGAATCCGCCGACGTCAGGACCCGGCGACGGGGGGACGACCTCGGCAACGCGGATCCGGCGACGTTCCAATGACTCGATCCCCGGGAACGCGAGCCACAGATCGGAAAGTTGTTCGATGCCGTTGAAGGCGACGTGTGCGCACGTGAGGACCCGGCTGCTGTCGACCAAGAACCCCGCTCCCAGCGGCTTGCGGTCGTGCTCGCCGGGGTAGACGGCCGCGATCCAAGTGCGCGAGTCAGGGCCTCGGGCCTCTCCGCTTCCCCGGCTCACTGCTCGGCTGTGCCGGGCTTCCAGGTGAGGGTCACCTCGAAGTTCCCCTCCGTGGCGGCCTTGGCCACCAGCCAATTCGCCGTCCCGGTCACCTTCACGCCGAACTTCACTTGCACCTCGCCGGGTTGCAGCGCCTTGACCTGTTCCAGCACGGCCCGGGCACCCGCCACTGCCGGGCGCACTGCGTCCCGGATCCGACCGACCACCTCGTCCCCGGAACTGACCTGGTGCCACTCATCGCCTGCCTCGACCTCGAAGCGCACGACCGTGTCCTCACCGACCGTGTAGGACACCACCTGCGAACCCATCCAAGCCCCCCAGCTACTCACGAATGGAGGAAGCGTACTGCCTCTCCCGGCGGTGAGGGTGGGGGTCTTGATGTCTCCGGGACGGAGGTGCTGGACACCGGGCGACGTCCTGGGTCACGTGCACTTCACCCGGGCGCCCACCTCCCCCACCGACCGTTCCCCACGGCGCGGGCCTCACATCATCCGCTCGGCCGTCTCCGCCCGTGCCCGCAGCGCCGCCGCTTCCGCGTGCGCGCCACGGGCGTCGAGGAGGCGGGCCCGGTACTCCATGGCGTAGGCATCGCCCAGTGACTCGGCGCGCAGGAAGGCCTGCACGGCCCGGTCGGGGTCGCCGTGGTCCCGGAAGGCCACGCCCAGGGCGGTGATGGGGTAGGCCTCGTCCTGGTCGAGGATCGGCGGGGCCCAGCGGTCGACGGTCGCCCGGTCGCCGCGGTCGAGTGCCTGGCGGACCAGGCCGAGCATCGCGTCGGGGTCGCCGAGGGCGGCGCTGCGTTCCCAGATCACCTGGGCGCGGTTGGTGTCTCCGGCCAGCGAGTGCAGGGTGCCGAGGTTGAAGCCGGCGCCGACGTTGCCGGCGTCCCAGGCCCTGGTCAGCCAGGTGAGTGCCCGGGCGCGGTCGACCGCGATCAGGGCCGCGCCGAGGTTCGCCATCGCCAGGACGTCGCCCGACTCGGCCTCCGTCTCCAGCTCGGCCAGTTCGGCGGGGACGGGCCGTCCCACCGAGGCCATCGGGATCCGGCGCGAGACGATCTCCTCGCCCCGGCCGTCCTCGGTGCCGCGACGACGGCGGAACCAGCCGAGCATCAGCGACCGCCCGGCAGGTGGGGCAGGACCGGCCCGCGGAGGGCGCGCACAGGGGGAATCGTCATGGGCCGATCGTGCCATCCCGGTCGTGGGTGCCCCGCAGGCGGGTGGGGGTCCGGGCATCCGGTGCTGCCCGGACCCGTCGTCGGTTCACGGCCGGGACGGGGCTCACTTCCGCGCGGTCACCACGACCGCCGTCTCGGCGAGGAAGAAGCGTCCCCGGTCCGCGGCGAGCCGGACCGCGTCGTGCCAGGCTTCGACCTCCGCGAGGGACACGACAC
>NZ_JBEYFP010000441.1:0-4942 GCF_040634455.1 Kitasatospora sp. NPDC007106 | reverse complement strand
GCGGGCAGCGCGGGCCGGCCGGGCGCCTCGGCGGGCCGTGCGGCGAGGGTGCGCAGGGCGGGTGTGTGGAAGCCGCCGGTGACGACCAGCACGGTCGCCGTCCCCGCCTCGGCGAGGACGGCGCGGACCCAGTCGGCCATGTACGCCTCGCGGGCCCGGTCGCCCTCGTCCGCCTCGGCGTCGCCGCGGACCAGGTCGAAGTAGGCGTCCAGGCGCTCGGCCAGCCCCTCCGGCGGGGCCACCTCGAACAGGCCGTCCCACAGGGCGTCCACCGACCCGGTGCCGAAGCGCTCGCACAGCCGGGCGGTGGCCTCGGCGTACCGGGCCTCCGCGTCGGCGTACCGGTTGGCGCGCAGCGCGAACGCCGGGTGCCAGGACGGCAGGTCGACGAACAGCACCTCCGCGCCTGCCGCCCGGCCCTCCTGCAGCGCCACCCACTCGGGCGAGTGGTCGCACAGCGGCGCCCAGGTGGTGGCGGTGCGTTCGGCGTCGCGGTAGTGGCCGAACACGGCGATCGGCAGGTCGTGGCCGAGGGCCAGCTCGTCCAGCCGGCCGTTGAGGTCGGCCGGGCCCTCGACCAGCACGTACGCGGGCCGCAGCCGCCGGACGGTGTCCGCCACCAGGCGCGCGCAGGCGGGCGAGTGGTGGCGGACGCCGAGGAAGACCGCGGGCATCAGCCGGCCAGCAGGTGGCGGGCGTCGTGCACGGCCTGCCAGTGCGGGCCGCGCCGCCGCGGCACCCGCTGCTCCAGGTAGCGGCGCAGCCGGGCCAGGTCCTCCGGGCTGTCCTTGGCGGCGGTGCCGGCCAGGCTGGAGACCAGGTCGGCCGCGTTGCCGGGCTCGCCGCGCAGGTACCAGCCGCGCAGCCCGACCGCGTGGGCGACCGACACCGCCTCGGCGGTGCTCATCACCGCGGACGGGCGGTCGCCGCCCTCGGCGGCGCGCAGCTCTCGGAAGGCGGTGACCAGGACCTCCAGCAGGTCCCGGTCGGGTGCCGCGGCCACCCCCGAGCGGCGCAGCAGGTGCCCGGACTCGGCCTCGACCAGGGCGAGTTCGGTGTCCAGGTCGGGGATCGGGAAGACCGTCTCGAAGTTGAACCGGCGCTTGAGCGCCGAACTCATCTCGTTCACGCCGCGGTCGCGGGTGTTGGCGGTGGCGATCACGTTGAAGCCCTGCCTGGCGAAGACCATGCCCTCCGGCCCGTCCAGCTCCGGGACGGCGACCACCCGCTCGGAGAGCAGGGACAGCAGCGAGTCCTGCACCTCCAGCGGGCAGCGGGTGATCTCCTCGAACCGGACGATCCGGCCCTCGGCCATGCCGCGCAGCATCGGCGCGGGCACCAGCGAGCGGGTGGACGGCCCTTCGGAGACCAGCAGGGCGTAGTTCCACGAGTACTTGATCTGGTCCTCGGTGGTCGCCGCGCCGCCCTGCACGGTCAGCCGGGAGGTGCCGCTGACCGCCGCCGCGATCAGCTCCGACAGCAGCGACTTGGCGGTGCCCGGCTCGCCGACCAGCAGCAGGCCGCGGTTGGTGGCCAGGGTCACCAGGGCGCGCTCGACCAGCGCCGGATCGCCGACGAACTTGCGGGCGATGCCCGCCGCCGCGTCGCCGACGACGAACCGCAGGGCCGCGCGCAGGCTCAGCTCCCAGCCCGGCGGGCGGTGGTCGCGGTCCTCGGCGCGCAGCGCCGCCAGCTCCTCGGCGTACCGGACCTCGGCGGGCGGCCGCTGGAGCTGCTCCTCGGCGGTGGTGGTCATGGCGGCCTTCCCGGGGTGGTCCGTGCGGCTGTCGGTGCAGGTGTCGGTGGGGGTACAGCTCTTGGTGGCGGCGGGCGGGTTCACGGCGTGGTCAGCTCGGTCAGGTCGGCGATCACCTCGGAGGCGGTCACCGCGTCGAGTTCGGCGAAGGTCGGGAACGTCCGGTCGCGGGACCAGTAGTCGCCCGGACGGATGTCGAGCCACACGGTCTCGACCCGCTGCTCCGGATACACGTCGTGCATGCCGACCGCGATGCCGTGCTCCGGGGCGAGCACCACGTAGCGGTCGGGGCCCACCCGGCGGGACAGCCAGCGCTCCACACCCGCGTCCTGCGGCGCGCCGCGCTGCCAGCCGCGCCGCTCCATGCCGACCAGCCGGGCGGTCGGCAGCACCGGACCGTTCTCGAAGCGGGTCAGCCGGTGACCGGCGCGCTCCTCGTCGCTCAGCGCGTACACCTGCCGGCCGAGCTGACGGAACGGCTGCAGGATCTCGTAGTCGGCGAACAGCTCCGACCAGGCGCCGAGGTCGTCGCCGAGCAGCAGCGGATGGGCCAGCCGGACGGTCGCCCCCGACGGCAGCACGAACACCTCGTCCCGGACGTCCGCCAGGGTGCGGTCCTCGGCGACCCGGAACGCCGTCGTGGCGCCGTCCGCCTCGGCCAGCCACACCAGCCGGCGCACCAGGTGCCACAGCAGCGGATGTCCGACGAACAGCTGGTCGAACTCCTCCGCCGTCCACGACCGCCGGGTGACCATCGCGTCCTCCAGCCGGCGGATCTGGTCCCCCGCCACCGTGCGGACGTCCTTCTTCAACGCGGCGAACCGCTTGCGCTCGGCCGGCGCCACCTCGGCGTCGTCCCGCGCCCCCGGCACCGGCAGGTCCTTGCGGCGGGCGCCGTCCGCGTCCAGCACGTACGGCTTGAGCTGCTCGTCGAAGCCGACGGTGAACGTGCGGGTGCCGTAGTCGACGACGGTGGTGCCGTCGGCGTCCAGCCCGAAGTCCGGCACCAGGCGGTCGGAGAGCTGCTCCCCGGACAGGCCGAGCCCGGCCGCCACCTCGGCGATCTTCTCCTGCGCCCGGGCCTTGAGCGCCTTGAACTTCACCCGCTGTGCGATGCCGTGCAGGTGCAGCAGGGCGACGTCGCTGCCGATCGCGGCCAGCACCTCCAGACCGTCCACCGCCCGGTGGTGCGCCCCCTCGCCCGGCCACGCCCGGAGCACCGGCGTCAGCCGGCGGACCGTCCCGTCGTCGCCGAGCCGGCCGAGCACGTGCAGCGCCCAGCCGTCCTGCGACGGCATACCGGCCAGCCGCCACTGCTCGAACACCGCCCAGGCGAAGGCCGTCAGCGACTCCGGCTCGCACACCTCCGCCACCTGCTCCAGGCCCGGGTAGAACGCCCCCGGCTTGGACAGCGCCAGCACGGTGAGCACGTGCCGCACCGCCTCGGGCGGCAGCGCGCCCCCGCCGCCGCGCACCAGCAGCTGCGGCAGCATCATCGGCTCCGCCCAGTCGCCGGGCTGGGGCAGCTTCGCCGGCAGCGCGTTCACCAGCGGGTCGGCGGACAGCAGCACGCCCACCACCTCCGCCGCGTCCGGACCGTACTCACCGGCCACCACGCACACCGCCGGGGCGCCGTGCGCGGCAGTGATCAGCCGCAGGGCGTGCTCGGCGCTGCGCCGGGCCACGCCGACCTTGCCGACCGCGGCGGGCACCAGCAGCCGCGCGGCGTCCAGCCCGTGCCGGCCGAACCAGGCACGGGCGGTGTCCCCGGCCGACTTGAGGCGCACCAGCCAGTCCGCCATGGTCGCGGCCACCCGGCCGTCCAGGTACGGCAGCAGCAGCGACGCGTGGGCGGCCGGGTTGTGCTGCGCGGCGGCCAGCATCGGCTCCAGCGCGTCCGTCCCGAAGCGGGCGGCGACCCGGCGCAGCGCGCCGACGGCGTCCCAGATGTGCTCGCCGCCGCGCCACCCCGCGATCAGCGGACGGCCCAGCTCCTCGTCGCCGTACGCGAACAGCCCCAGCTCCTCGTGCCGGTTGGAGTGGTGCCGGGGGTCGCCGGGCCGCTCCGCCACGGCCCGCATCGTGTCGGCGATCCGCTGCCAGTCGCCGTCCGACCAGCGCGCGTACCAGGACTCGGAGATCGCCCAGGCGTCCTGCTCGCCCGGCAGCCAGCGCAGCTGCGGCCCGCCTGCCGCGTCCGGCGCGTGCGGTCCGTCCGGCGCAGTGAGGCCGGTCAGTACGCGCGGCTTGGCGGTGGAACGCGGCCGGGTCCACGGCGGGCTGGTGAACAGCTCGGGCAGCGAGGCGACCGGGACGTCCGGCACCCGGTCGGCCACCTCGGTGAGCGGCTGCACCACGGCGGCCTGCTCCGGCGTCAGCTCCGGCAGCAGCTCCAGCGCGATCGCACGGTGGGCGGCGACGTGCGCGGTGAGGAGCTGGCCGGCGAGCTGCCGGGCGGCCGGATCGGCGGACGTCGCCGCGGCCTCGGAGAGCAGCCGGACGGCCCGGCGCGGGTAGCGGCGGACCGACGCCACCAGGGCCCCGCGGGCCGCCTTGTCGTCTCCCTGATGGGTCAGCAGGCCGCGGAAGGCGTCGTCGGACGGCAGCTCGGCGAGTGCGGCCAGCAGTTGCTTGCGCCGGTCGCTGTAGAGGTAGTCGTGCGCCAGGGCGTGCAGCAGCAGCGGCGCGGCGCCACCGCCGAGCCCCTCCGCGACGGTGGCGATGACCTCCGCCGACCAGCCGTCCCAGCCGAGGCCCGGCAGGCGGTCCAGCTCTTCGAGCGGCTCGGCCGAGGAGAGCGAGCAGAGCAGCATCGACCACGCGGCCGTGTCGAGCCCCGCGGACGCGCGGACGCACTCCTCGGCCCAGGCCGTCTCGGACGGCACCAGGTACACCGCCGCCACCAGGCGCGGCAGGTTCCGCCGGCAGCCGGCCAGGGCCTCGACCACGGCGGCGTGGGTCTCCTCGTCGCAGACCGCCAGCAGGGCACGGACGCGGTCCACGGCCGGGCGGTGCGCCACCGACGCCCGGTGCCGGTGCTTGGCCGTCCCTACCCGCGGATTGAACCGGCGCGAGTTGGACGAGTCCGAGGTCACGTAGACCTCCAGCAGCTCGACCACCGCCCGGGCCGCGAACGGCAGGCCGTGCTCCACCACCCAGCCGTCCACCGCCCGGCGGTAGCCCTCC
>NZ_JBEYFP010000440.1:0-4947 GCF_040634455.1 Kitasatospora sp. NPDC007106 | reverse complement strand
CGGGCCTCGGCGCGAAGCTCGCCGTGGACTACCGGGAGGCCGGCTGGCCGGAGCTGGTGCGGTCCGGCACCGGCGGCCTGGACGTCGTCCTCGACGGGGTCGGCGGCGATCTCGCCCGGGCCGCCTTCGAGCTGCTCGTGCCCGGCGGGCGGATGGTCAGCTACGGGCTGGCGGGCGGCAGCTGGGCGGCGATCCCACCGGAGGCGGCGGAGGACCGCGGGGTGGAGCTCGTCGCACCGGCCCGGCCCGACCCGGTGCTGCTGCGCGCCGCCACCGCCGAGGCCCTCGCCGAGGGTGCGGCGGGCCGGCTCCGGCCGCTGATCGGGCAGCGGTTCCCGTTGGAGCGCGCGGCCGAGGCGCATGCCGCGATCGAGGCGCGGGCGACCACCGGCAAGACCCTCCTGGTCGTCCGGGAGGAACGGAACTGACCGTCCGTCACCGGACGGGGCCTCCCGTCCGGGCCGCCGGAACCGCTTCGGCACACGGGCCTGCCGAACCTACGATCGGGGCATGACAGCTCCCGTGTACCCGCCCAAGCCGAAGCCCGGAGACCGGGTGGCGATCCTCTCGCCGTCCTCCGGCCTGCCGGCCGTCCTGCCGCTGCCCTTCGACCTCGGGCTGCGCCGCCTGACCGAGGAGTTCGGTCTGAAGCCGGTGGAGTACCCGACCACCCGGCGGATGGGCTGCTCGCCGCAGGAACGGGCCGCCGACATCCACGCGGCCTTCGCCGACCCGGAGATCAAGGCCGTGATCGCCAGCATCGGCGGCGACGACCAGATCACCGTGCTGCCGCACCTCGACGACGAGCTGATCCGCGCCAATCCGAAGCCGTTCCTCGGGTTCAGCGACAACACCAACCTGCTGACCCACCTGTGGAACCTCGGCATCGTCGGCTACCACGGGGCGAGCGTGATGACCGAGTTCGGCCGCCCGGGCGCCCTGCACCCCGTCACCGGGGCCTCGGCCCGCGCCGCGCTGTTCACCTCCGGCCCGTACGAGCTGACCGAGCCCGCGGAGTTCAACGACATCGACCGGCCCTGGCAGGAGCCGGCGACCTTCGAGTCCGAGGCGCCGATGCAGCCCGCCGGGGGCTGGACCTGGCACCGGCCGGAGCGGGTGGTCGAGGGGGTCAGCTGGGGCGGCAACCTGGAGATCCTCGGCTGGCTGCTGATGGCCGACCGGGGCATCCGCAGCCCCGAGGCGTACGAGGGCTGCGTGCTCTTCCTGGAGACCTCGGAGGAACTCCCGTCCGGCGAGGAGGTGTTCCGGATCCTGCGCAACATGGGGGAGCGGGGGCTGCTCGCCCGCTTCCCCGCGCTGCTGATGGGCCGGGCGAAGGCGTGGTCCTTCGACCGGCCGAACGACGCCGCGCAGCGCGCCGCGCACCGGGCCGGGCAGCGCGAGGCGGTGCTCCGTGCGCTGGCCGCGTACGCGCCCGACACCATGGCGGTGTTCGACGTCGACCTCGGGCACACCGACCCGCAGGTGGTGATCCCGTACGGCGGCACCGTCCGGGTGGACGGGCCGGCCCGCCGGATCACCGTGACCTACTGACGGACCGACGGCTGCGCCACCCGCCCGGGCGGTCATCGCGACCCGGCCTGGAACCGGCCCGGGATCACCCCGTATGGTGGCGAAATCGTGCGCGGTGGAGGGCATCGCGCTGGCAAGGACGAGGCCGCGGCGGGCGGCGGGGCGGGGCGGTGACCGGGCGTGGCGGACGTGACAGCGGCCTCCGGCGGCGGCGAGCGGAGACCGTTCGACACGGACACGCCCCCGCGGCCGGCCGAATACCGACCCGGCGAGGAGCAGGCCGAACCGCCCGCACCCGTGCCGCACACCGGCTGGACGACCACCATGCCGGCGATCACCCTGCCGCCCGTCCCGCCGCAGCAGCCCCAGCTGCCGCAGCAGCAACAGCAGCAGCCCGGCCCGGCCCCCGCGCCGCCGCCCGCGCCCCCGGTCGTCTCGGCCGTCCCGCCCGGCCCGGGGCCGGCCGGGCTGCCGGCCACCTCGCCGCTGCGCGGGTTCGGCGCCGGCCTGCGCGGCCGGATCCTGGTCGTCGAGGGAGGCTACGGCAACAGCGGCCGCCGGCCCTGGGGTCGCGGCAGCGCACAGGCACCGGTGCTGTCCGCGATGCTGGCGGCCGTCTCGCCGCACGTCCTGCTCGCCTCCGACGCGGTCGACGCCGTGCACCTGCCCGGTGCCGGCGACCCGCAGACCGTCCTCGCCCATCTGCGCGCCGCCTCCCGGCACCCGGGCCCGCTGCTCGTCCACATCGGCGGGCACCTGGTCACCGACCGGCGCGGCGAACAGCTCTTCCTGACGCTCCGTGACGCCCGCTCGCACGACACCCTGCCCTGGCAGGCCGTCGCCGCGGAGCTGCAGCACCGCCCGCAGGAGTGGGACACCCTGGTCGTCGCCGACCTGAGCGCCGACCAGACCGCCTGGCCGCTGGTGCAGAGCACGATCTCGCCGCTCACCGACGGCGTGCCGCTGTGGGCCGTGGTCAACCCGGACCCGGACCAGGTCGGCACGTTCACCCGGGCGCTGATCGAGGTGCTGCACGTCGGCGTCCCGGGCGCCGGGCCGGTGCTCGCACCGGAGGAGCTGCGCCGGCAGGTGCACTCGGTGCTCCGGCCGGAGGCCGCCGTCCTGCAGTCGCACGCCCCGGACCGCCCGGTCTTCCGCAACACCTCCCGGCAGATCGGCGACACCTCCACCGCGGCCAGGCTCAACGAGGCGCCCCGGCCCTCGGCCGTCCAGCCGAAGCGGCCGGGGGCCCGCCCCGGCCGTCCCCGCCCGGCGGCACCCGCCGCGGCCGCGCCGCGGATCACCCTGGCGAAGGCGCAGCAGGTGGCGCCGCGCGGCCCGGTGTCGCTGCTCAAGCCGGGGGTGCCGCCCACCCCGCCGCGCCCGGCGCGCCCGGTCTCGCTGCGCAAGCGGCTGCCCGGCGACCCGCCGGTGCCGCCGCCGATGTCGCCGGAGGCTGCCGCCGCGGCGGCCGAACTCGCGCGGACCGCGGTGGTCCCCGACCCGATCGGGGCGCCCGCGGAGGCGCCCGGCGGCTCCGCGGCCCGGGTCCAGCTCGGCAAGCGGGCCGCCCCCGAGGCGTCCCCCTCCGCGGAGCCGGCAGCGGAGCCGGTGGCCGAGCCGGTCGCGGACTACCGCGAGGCGGTCGGCCGGATCGTCCGCGCCGCCGACGCCGGCGAGCACGACACCGCCGCCGAACTCGCCCTGGCCCTGGAGGAGGAGGCCCTCGGAACGCACGGCGCGGCGGCCCCCGAGGTGCTGCAGGTCCGTCAGGTCCGGGCGCACGTCTCCCGGCTGGCGGGCCGTACGGTGCTCGCCGCCGACCTGTACCGGGAGGTGGCGCTGGCGCTGCTCGGCACCGCCGGTGCCGAGGACCCGGAGACCCAGCGGGCCGCGACCAACGCCGAGGCCTGCTGGCGGGCGGTGGCGGACCCGGCCGAGGCGATCCGGATCGCCCCGGAGATCATCGAGCTGCGGGCCCACCTGCCCGGTCCGGAGGGCCGCAAGCTGCGCGCGGCCGAGCGCTACCTCGCCAAGCTGGCGGCCGCGGCCGCCGAGGGCTGACGGACGCCGCGGCCCCGCGGACGCCCGGAGGGCCGCCCCGCCGGTAGCGGCGGGACGGCCCGGACGTGCGGGGCCGGTCAGCGTCCGGCGAGCGCGTGCACGAAGCGGGTGCCGTCCACGGTGCCGAGGCCGGAGGCCAGGTCGTAGCCGGGGGCCGCCTGGTACCCCGTCACCTTGTCCCAGGAGTTGTCGCCGGCGGTGACGTCGTTGATGCCGCTCCACTTGGCGGGCAGCATCGCCAGGCCGTACATCCGCCAGTTCAGCTGGCCGAGGCGGTGTCCGGCGAGCTGGTCGGCGAGCGCGACGACGCCCGAGAAGATCGGGGTGGCCTCGCTGGTGCCGCCGGTGAGGTGCCAGCCGACCCGGGTCGGGTCGTAGGACTCGTACGTCCAGGCCGCGCCGTCGACGGCGGCGCTCATCGAGATGTCCGGGGTGCCGCGGTGGTTGCCGGTCACCTTGGCGACGCCGGCCTGGTACCAGGGGCGCTCGAAGACGCCGGAGACGCCGCCGCCGGCCGCGCCGTAGTCGTCGTGCCAGACCTTGTCGGGTGCGGTGCGGACGCCCTTGTCGTCCAGGGTGAGCTGGGTGCCGCCGACGGAGGTGACCAGCGGGTCGGCGGACGGCCAGGAGTTGACCTTGTACGGGTACAGGTCGCTGCCGTTCTCCATGGCGTCGGTCGCGCCGTTGTCGCCGGAGGCGGCGAGCACGGTGACGTTCCGGGCGGCGGCCTCCTTGAAGGCGTACCGCAGCTTCTCGATGGACGAGAAGTCGTGCTTGTCGAAGCCGGGGAAGGTGTTCTCGGTGGCGCCGAAGCTCTGCGAGATCACGTCGGCCCGGCCGGAGCGGATCATCGCCTTCTCGGCGTCCATCATCTCCGGCAGGCCGGTGACGCCCTCGGTCTCGGCGACGCCGGTCTCGACCAGCACGATGTGCGCGTCCGGGGCGATCGCGTGGGCGTACTCGACGTCGAGGGTGGTCTCGCCGGCCCAGCCGGTGTGGTCCCCGTTGGTCGGGTCGAACGGCGGCACGTCGCCCCACTTGACCACCTCGACGATGGTGTCGGGCAGCCCCCACTGCTTGTCGAAGACCTCCAGGTCGTGCTGGATCGTCGGGGAGCCGAAGGAGTCGACGATGACGATCGTCCGGCCCTTGCCGGTGACGCCCTGCCGGTACAGCGGGTCCAAGTCGTAGGCGGTGCGGTACTGCAGGGGCGAGTAGCAGTGGATGCCGATCTGTGCGACGCACTCGGCGGTGGATATCGGGGCGGTGCGGCCGGCCGCGCTGATGTGGCCGCTCGACGCGGGCCGGACGTGGACGGCCGGCCCGCGGAGGGCGGACCCGGCGGCCGGC
>NZ_JBEYFP010000439.1:0-4949 GCF_040634455.1 Kitasatospora sp. NPDC007106 | reverse complement strand
GGCCGGTGTGCGCGACGCCATCGCCAAGCTCCTCGCCGGGCAGCCGCTCGGCCGGCGGCGGATCGCGCTGTGGCCCGCACTCCCCAACCGGCAGGTGCGCATCCTGGAACGGGCGCTCGCGGAGGGGCGGGCCGGCTCGGCCGTGTACGTGTGCCCGAGTGCCAAGGAGGAGTTCGGTCTGGCGGTACTGGAGGCCATGGACGCCGGGCTCGCCGCGGCGGGGCCGGAACGCGGCGGGGTGCCGCACTACATCAGGGACGGGGTCAACGGCTTCCTGCTGGACACCGGCTCGGGTACGGCCCTGGGGGCCGGGCTGCTGTCGGTGTGCGCCACGCCGCAGACGGAGCTGGACGCCCTGGCCGCGCGCGCCAGGCGGACCGTTCGCCGTAGCTACTCCGTCGAGGCCATGGCGGAGTCTCTGGCCCAGGCCTACACGGCGGTTCCCTGACGCCCGGCAGCATGTGCCACCGCCGCGGCCCGACGCGCCAGGACGTCGGACCGACCCGTCCGGGGTGCGGACCCGCCGGGCACGAAGGCTCCGCCACGACTCGGTGCAGGACCGCTGTGAGTACGGGCCGGCGGGGGAACCTCCGATGGTGGGAGGCGAGAACGTCGCGAAAGGAGCAGATCATGTCTGTCGTTCGGAAGCTTCACGAGGCCGGCCTGACCAGTGAGCACGCCTACACGGCCGCGTTCGCGTCGATCGGTCTGTCACTGCTCAGCTGGGGCATCTCGATGAAGGCGGAACAGGCCGGAGTCGAACGGGCCGACCGCTGGGGCATCTTCGTCGGCGAGTGGGCACCGACGTTCTTCGCCCTCGGCCTGGCCCTGGCGAACTACGAGAAGGTCTCGACCGATGACGTCGGGTAGACCCACCACCCGGGGAGCGCCCCGCCTCACGGGCGGCCGTCCGAAACGATGTGACCGCCGGCCCCGTCGGGTGCCGTGCATCCGACGATGACCGGCGGTCTCGGACCGGTGCACCACCCGCCTCTCGGCGGAGACGGCACGGCACGCGGCCCGGCGGGTTCGCCTCTCGCTCCCGCGCGGGCCGTGTGTCGGTAGGGGCGCGGCGGCGTACTCACCACACGCCCGGGGTCGACCTGCCGGGGCGGGCGATCACGGCAACCGAGTCGACGACCGGTCGGATGCCGGGGCCGCGAGCCGTTCGCCGACGGACGGTCATCACCTCTCCGTGCCGGGCAGGTCAGCGGGTCGGGCCCAGGACGCCGGTCTCCGCCCGCCGGTGATCGAGGAGACTGTTCACGCCGACGACGCCGTCCACGCCGCGGCACAGCCGCTCCACCACCGGCACCTGGCCGCGGTGGTCGACGGTGCCGGTCAGGGTGACGAGGCCGTCGCGCACCCGGACGTCCAGGGTGTCGGGGTCGATGTCCAGCGTGCGGCGCAGGACGTCGCACCGGATCTCCTCGCGGATCGCCCGGTCGTGGCGGAGGAAGACGCGCAGCAGGTCACTGCGGCTGACGATGCCCACGAGCCGTCCTGCCTCGTCGACGACCGCGAGCCGCTTGAGTGCCTTGCTCTGCATCAGCCGGGCGGCCTCGACCACCGTCCACTCGGGCCGGGCGCACACCGCCGGCGCGGTCATCAGGCCCTCGGCGGTGGTGGCCCGGCTGCGGGCGTGCTCACGGGGCTCCAGCCGCGGGATGAGCATCAGTCCTGCGGGGTCCTCCCGGGCGGCTTCGTTGAGCAGCAGGTCGGCCTCCGAGACCACACCGATCGGCCGGTCCTCGTCGTCGAGCACGGGCACGGAGGTGATGTCGTGCTCGGCCAGCAGCCGGACGATCTCCTTGAAGGCGGTGTCGGGCCGTACGTGGACGACGGCGGAGGTCATCAGCTCGCCTACGAGGCGGTGGCGCATGGGGTCTTCCCTTCTGGTTCCGGCGACCCGGTACGGCCGCCGCGTCGGTACGGTCGGGCCCGATCAGTTCTCGGGGTGGCGGATCACGACCACAGGGCAGGGCGCGTGCTGGACGCAGTGCTGGCTGACCGATCCCAGCAGCGCGCCGGTGAACCCGCCGTGCCCCCGGCTGCCGACCACCAGGAGGTCGGCCCCGCGCGCGGCGTCCAGCAGAACCGGCACGGCGCCGCCCTCCACGACCCGGGCTCCGATCCAGACGGGGCGCTCCGGGTCGCTTGCCTCGGCGATGGCCACGTCGAGGATCTTGCGCGCGATGCCGGCGGCGAACCCCTCCGCGTCGGCGGCTCCCGTCCACCCGGGGGACACGGAATCCTGCCAGGCGATCACTGCCTCGACGACGGCGCCGACCGCATGGGCCTGGCCGACGGCCCAGCGCAGTGCGTCGACCGAGGACGGCGATCCGTCGACCCCGGCCACGATCCTGCGCCGCGTCGCATCCTGCTCGGTCATGGTGGTGTTCCTCTCTCTTCCGGTGGTTGTCTCCACTCTCCGCCGACCGCGCCCTGTGGGCGAAGAGCCGGAGGGGCCCGTCCGGGCGGGACCTTCAGCCCGATTCACCACGGGGTCCCGCCCTGCGGGCGACTCAGACGGCGTGCAGGCCGTGGGCGGCGAACACCGCGCGGGCGGCGGCGGTCTGCCCGGCGGTGGGCACGGGCGTGTCGGCGAGCGTGAACTCCAGGCCGAGTGCGCGCCACTTCTCCGCGCCGAGCCGGTGGAAGGGCAGCACGTCGACCCGCGAGACGTTGCCCAGCGAGGCGGTGAAGGCGGCCACGCCCTCGACGTTCTCCGGGCGGTCGGTCAGCCCGGGGACGAGGACGAAGCGCACCCACACCTCCTTGCCGAGGTCGGCCAGCCGGCGGGCGAAGGTCAGCGTCGGCCCCAACTCGCGGGCGGTCAGACGGCGGTAGAGCGAGCGGTCCCACGACTTGATGTCCAGCAGGACGAGGTCGGTGTCGGCGAGCAGCGCGTCGGTGGCCCGGGAGCCGAGGTAGCCGGAGGTGTCCAGTGCGGTGTGCAGGCCGAGTTCGCGCTTGAAGCGGTGCAGGAGTTCCCCGGTGAAGACCGACTGCAGCAGCGGCTCGCCGCCGCTGACGGTGGCGCCGCCGCCGGAGGCGGCGATGAAGTCGACGTACTTGGCGGCCTCCCCGACGACCTCGTTCGCGAGGACGCGCCGCCCGTCCCGCATGTACCGGGTGTCGGGGTTGTGGCAGTACTGGCAGCGCAGCGGGCATCCGGCGAGGAAGGCCACGAAGCGGGTGCCGGGCCCGTCGACGCCGGTGGACAGGTCCCAGGAGTGGAACATCCCGCCCGGCTCGCGGCGGGTGACGGCGGCGGCGGGTGTGGCGGCGGCCGGTGTGGCGGCGGACCCGGGTCGGCCCGGTGTCCTCACGGGAACGGGGGTTTCGGACATGGCAGGCTCCCAGGGTGCGGCGGGCCGCTGCTACAGCGAGCCGTGGAAGGTGCGGTTGACCACGTCGAGCTGCTGTTCGCGGGTGAGCCGGACGAAGTTGACCGCGTAACCGCTGACCCGGATGGTCAGCTGCGGGTACTTCTCCGGGTGGGCCATCGCGTCCAGCAGGGTGTCGCGGTCGAGGACGTTGACGTTCATGTGGAAGCCGCCGCAGGCGGTGTAGCCGTCCAGCACGCCGACGAGGTTGCGCACCCGCTCCTGCTCGGTGCGGCCGAGCGCGTCGGGGGTGACGGTGCTGGTCAGCGAGATGCCGTCCTCGGCCTGCGCGTACGGCAGTTTGGCCACCGACAGGGCGCTGGCGACGTATCCGTGGCGGTCCCGGCCGTTCATCGGGTTGGCGCCCGGCGAGAAGGGCTCGCCGGCCCGACGGCCGTCCGGGGTGGCCCCGGTCTTCTTGCCGTACACCACGTTGGAGGTGATGGTCAGCACCGACTGGGTGTGCTCCGCCTTCCGGTACGTCGGGTGCTTGCGCACCTTGCGCATGAACTCCTCGACCAGCCACACGGCGATGGAGTCCGCCCGGTCGTCGTTGTTGCCGTACGCGGGGTAGTCGCCCTCGACGACGTAGTCCACCGCGAGCCCGGTCCCGTCGCGGACCGGCCGCACCGTCGCGTACTTGACGGCGGAGAGCGAGTCCGCGGCCACCGCGAGGCCGGCGATGCCGCAGGCCATGGTGCGCCGCACCGCCCGGTCGTGCAGGGCCATCTCCAGGCGCTCGTAGGCGTACTTGTCGTGCATGTAGTGGATGACGTCGAGCGCGTGCACGTACGTCTCGGCGAGCCACTCCAGCTGCTCGTCGAACCGGGCGAGCACCTCCTCGTAGTCGAGGACCTCGGAGGTGACGGCGCCCGTCCGCGGGCCGACCTGCGCCCCCGACACCTCGTCCCGGCCGCCGTTGATCGCGTAGAGGAGGGTCTTGGCGAGGTTCACCCGGGCGCCGAAGAACTGCATCTGCCTGCCGACCGCCATCGCCGAGACGCAGCAGGCGATCGCGGTGTCGTCGCCGAAGCGGGGCCGCATCAGCTCGTCCGACTCGTACTGCACGCTGGAGGTGTCGATCGACACCTTGGCGCAGAACTCCTTGAAGCCCTGCGGCAGTTCGGGCGACCAGAGGACGGTCATGTTCGGCTCCGGCGCCGGGCCCAGGTTGTAGAGGGTCTGCAGGTACCGGAAGGAGGTGCGGGTGACCAGCGGCCGGCCGTCCTCGCCGATGCCGCCGATCGACTCGGTGACCCAGGTCGGGTCACCGGAGAACAGCTCGTCGTACTCGGGGGTGCGCAGGAAGCGGACGATCCGCAGCTTGACGACGAAGTCGTCGACGAGCTCCTGGGCCTGCTCCTCGGTGAGCAACCCGGCCGCGAGGTCGCGCTCCAGGTAGACGTCGAGGAAGGTGGCGGTGCGGCCGAGCGACATCGCGGCGCCGTTCTGCTCCTTCACGGCCGCGAGGTAGGCGAAGTACAGCCACTGGACGGCCTCGCGGGCGGTGGTGGCCGGGCCGGAGACGTCATGTCCGTAGGACGCCGCCATCCGCTTGAG
>NZ_JBEYFP010000438.1:0-4959 GCF_040634455.1 Kitasatospora sp. NPDC007106 | reverse complement strand
GCGGCGCGCTGCTCGTCCGTGCGCGGGGTGTCCGTGCGCGGCGCGTCCGGGTCGGCGGGCTCGGCGGCGGGCCCCGACGACGCCCCCGCCGCGCGGATCGCCTCGGCCAGTGCGGCGACGGCCTGGGCCTGCCGCTCCGGGGCGCTGTGCTCCGCTTGCGTCATCGATGTCTCCTCACGGCCGGCGGTTCACAGCTCCGTCCAGCCCTGGTCCGGGTAGCGGTGCACCGGTGCCGACACGTCGTCCAGCGCACCGCGGATCTCACCCGGAAGCGTAAGGGCCTCCGCCGACAGGGTGGTCTGCAGCTGGGCCGCGGTGCGGGCGCCGACCAGGGCGCTCGCCACGCCGGGCCGGTCGCGGACCCAGGCGAGGGCGACCTTCAGCGGGCTGGTGGCGAGCCCGTCGGCGGCGGTGGCGAGGGCGTCGACGATCCGCCGGGACCGCTCGCCGAGGTACGGCTGCACGATGCCCGCGTGGTGCGGCGAGGCGCCGCGGGACTCCGCGGGCACCCCGTGCCGGTACTTGCCGGTGAGCACGCCCCGGCCGAGCGGCGAGGAGGCGAGCAGGCCGACGCCGGCGTCCAGGGCGGCCGGGAGCACCTCGCGCTCCAGACCGCGCTGGAGGAGCGAGTACTCCAGCTGCGCGCCCGCCAGCGGTACCCGCGCCGGGTGGCCCTGCTGCCGGGCGGCGGACTTGGCGAGCTGCCAGCCGCTGAAGTCGCAGACCCCGGTGTAGCGGGCGCGGCCGCTGGTGACGGCGATGTCGAGGGCGTGCAGGGTCTCGTCCAGCGGGGTGGCCGGGTCGTGGCCGTCGACCTGCCAGAGGTCGACGTGGTCGGTGCCGAGGCGGTGCAGCGAGGCGTCGAGGGCGGCGAGCAGGTGGCCGCGGGAGGCGTCGCGGCGGCGGCCGGGCCGGTTGCGGGCGCCGGCCTTGGTGGCGATGACCAGGTCGGCGCGGGGGACGAGCCCGTCGGTGAGCCGGGCGAGCAGGTACTCGGCGCCGCCGTCGGCGTACGCGTCGGAGGTGTCCACCAGGGTGCCGCCGGCGTCGACGAAGGCCTTGAGCTGCTCGGCGGCCTCGTGCTCGTCGGTGTCGCGGCCCCAGGTCATGGTGCCGAGGCCGAGCCTGCTCACTGTCAGGCCCGTTCTGCCGAGGTGGCGCAGTTCCATCGGGAGGGCCCCTCCGTCGTGGCTGAAAACCGCAGGTGGGGGCGGACCCCCTTGCTGGCAGAGCGTAGCGGCCCGGGAACGCGGCGTTGCGGACGACCCGCGCGGCGGCGTGACGCAGGCCACTCCTACCGGCCAGTAGCCTTTCCTCGGGCGGCGCGGCTACGCTCGCCGCAAGGACCGAACGGAAGGTGTGGGCACCGTTATGCGACTGGGCATCAACCTCGGCTACTGGGGACTCGGCATGGACGCCGACAACATCGCGGTCGCCCAGGAGGCCGACCGCCTCGGCTACTCGGTCTGCTGGGCCGCCGAGGCGTACGGCTCCGACGCGGCGACCGTCCTCAGCTTCGTCGCCGCCAAGACCGAGCGGATCGACGTCGGCTCGGCGATCTTCCAGATCCCGGCCCGCACGCCCACCATGACCGCGATGACCGCGGCCACCCTGGACACCCTCTCCGGCGGCCGCTTCCGGCTCGGCCTCGGCGTCTCCGGCCCGCAGGTCTCCGAGGGCTGGTACGGCGTCAAGTTCGACAAGCCGCTGGCCCGCACCCGCGAGTACGTGGAGATCATCCGCAAGGCGATGGCCCGCGAGCGGGTCGTCCACGAGGGCGCCACCTGGACGCTGCCGCTGCCCGGCGGCCCCGGCAAGCCGATCAAGCTCACCGTGCACCCCGTCCGCGAGCACATCCCGCTCTACATCGCCGCGATCGGCCCGAAGAACCTGGAGCAGACCGGCGAGATCGCCGACGGCTGGCTCGGCATCTTCTTCGCCCCCGAGCACGCCGCGCTCTCCATCGACCCGCTGAAGGCCGGCCGCGCCAAGGCCGGGCAGACGCTGGACGGCTTCGACCTCTGCCCGACCGTCGCCATCTCGGTCGGCGAGGACGTCAAGGCCGCCGCCGACAGCCAGCGCTCCTACGCCGCGCTCTACATCGGCGGCATGGGCAGCAAGGAGAAGAACTTCTACAACCAGCTCGCCCGCCGCATGGGCTACGAGCAGGCCGCCGACGAGATCCAGGAGAAGTACCTGGCCAAGGACTACGCCGGCGCGGCCGCGGCCGTCCCGCACGACCTGATCGACGCCACCGCGCTGCTCGGCACCACCGAGCGGATCGCCGACCGGATGCAGGCCTACGCCGACGCGGGCGTCACCACGCTGACCCTCGCCCCGGCCGGCTTCACGCTGGAGGAGCGGATCACCGCCCTGCGCACCGGCGTCGAGGCGCTGGAGCGGGCCGGCCTGGCCTAGGCGGTCGATTCAGGGGCGTGTGGGGGATACCCCCCACACGCCCCTGCAGGTCCGCGTTCGGGCCGTCAGAGCCAGCCGGCCCGTTTGAACAGGCGGTGCAGCACCAGGCAGACCAGGGCCATCAGGGCCAGTGCCGCCGGGTAGCCCCAGGGCTGGTGCAGCTCGGGCATGTACCGGAAGTTCATCCCGTAGATGCCCGCGATCATCGTCGGCACCGCCGCCAGTGCGGCCCAGGCCGAGATCTTCCGCATGTCGTCGTTCTGCTGCACGCTGACCTGGGCCAGGTTGGCGTTCAGGATGTCCGAGAGCAGCCGGTCCAGCGCCTCGACCTGCTCGGTGGTCCGGGTCAGGTGGTCGAGCACGTCCCGCAGGTAGGGCTGCAGGGCGTCCGGGACGAACGGCACGCCGCCGCGCACCAGCCGGGTGGCCGGCTCCAGCAGCGGTGCGCTCGCCCGCCGGAAGGCCACCACCTGCCGCTTGAAGGCGTAGATCCGCTCGGCGGCGCCGCGCGTCCGCCCCGGGGCGAACACGTCCGCCTCCAGCTCGTCCAGGTCGGACAGCAGCGTCGCGGAGAGGTCGAGGTAGCTGTCCACCACCAGGTCGCAGACCGCGTACAGTACCGCCGCCGGGCCCAGCCGCAGCAGGTCCTGCCGGTCCTCCAGCTCCTTGCGCATCGCGCCCAGCGGGCTGGCCTTCCCGTGCCGCACGGTGATCGCGAAGCAGTCGCCGACGAACACGAGCACCTCGCCGGTCTCCACCGTCCGGTCCGACTCCCGGTAGCCCAGGGTCTTGACCACGGTGAGCAGCGCGTCCGGGTAGACCTCCATCTTGGGGCGCTGGTGCGCCGCCGTCAGGGCGTCCTCCACCGCGAGCGGGTGCAGCGAGAACTCGGAGGAGACCAGGTCCAGTTCCTCCGGCGTCGGCTCGTACAGCCCGATCCAGAGGAAGCCGTCACCGGCCGCCCGTACGGCGTCCAGCGCGTCCGAGAAGTCCGCGGGGCCCTCCACCCGGCGGCCGTCCCGGTACGTGGCGCAATCGACGATCATGCGGGCATTCTCCCGTGCCGGGGCCCGAACGGTCATCACATCCCTTGAACGCACACCCGATGGGCACCCGTGCCCCACCCGGTACCCCAGGCCGTAGGCTAGTCCGCATGCCCACGCTGCTGCTCGTCCGCCACGGCCGATCGACCGCCAACACCGCCGGCGTCCTGGCCGGCTGGACGCCCGGCGTGGAACTCGACGACACCGGCCGCGAGCAGGCCGCCGGCCTGGTCGGCCGGCTCTCCGGGCTGCCGCTGGCGCACGCCGTCACCAGCCCGCTGGAGCGCTGCCGGCAGACCGTCGCCCCGCTGCTCGCCGCCCGCCCCGAACTCGCCGCCGCCGCCGTCGACGAGCGGCTCGGCGAGTGCAAGTACGGCGACTGGACGGGCCGCCCGCTGCACGAGCTCGCCAAGGAGCCGCTCTGGCGCACCGTGCAGGACCACGCCTCCGCCGCCGTCTTCCCCGGCGGGGAGTCGCTGCGCGACCTCAGCCACCGCACCGTCGACGCCGTCCGCGAGTGGGACGCGAAGGTCGCCGCCGAGCACGGCGAGGACGCCCTCTGGCTCGCCTGCACCCACGGCGACGTGATCAAGGCCGTGGTCGCCGACGCGCTCGGCCTGCACCTCGACCAGTTCCAGCGGATCTCCGTCGAGCCCTGCTCGGTCACCGCGATCCGCTACACCCCGCACCGCCCCTTCCTGTTGCGCCTCGGCGACACCGGCGGCCTCGCCGGACTCGCCCCGAAGCAGCAGCCCGCCCAGGTGCCCGGCGGCGACGCCGTGGTCGGCGGGACGAGCTGAGCCAACCGGTCGCCGCGTCCGTGCGGCGCACGTCGTAGGGTGGCCGATGAGCCCCCGTCCGATCCCGATCCGGAGCGAGAGAGTGCCCCGTCAGGTCTTCTTCTACGACCAGCCAGAGCGGTTCGTGGCCGGCACCGTCGGCCAGCCCGGATCCCGGGCGTTCTACCTGCAGGCCAGCGCCCGGGGCCGGATCACCAGTGTGCTGCTCGAGAAGGCCCAGGTGGCCGCGCTCGCCGAACGCGTCGAGGAGGTCCTCGACGAGGCGCTGCGGCGCAGCGGCGGCTCGTCCGCGATCCCCGCCGTCGCCCCCACCGAACTGCTCGACAGCGCGCCGCTCGACCTGCCGCTGGAACAGGAGTTCCGGGTCGGCACCATGGCGCTCGCCTGGGACAGCGTCGACGAACGGCTCGTCGTCGAGGCCCAGGCCCTGGTGGAGGACGCCGAGGAGGACGAGAACGCCCTCTACGAGGACGACGAGAACGGCCCCGACATGCTGCGGGTCAGGCTCACCGGCGCGATGGCCCGGGTCTTCGCCAAGCGCGCCCTCGACCTGGTCGCGGCGGGCCGCAGGCCCTGCCCGTTCTGCAACCTGCCCCTCGACCCGGAGGGCCACCTGTGCCCGCGCGCGAACGGATACCGGCGCTGAGCGCGGACGCCCTCCCGGGCACCGACCCGGCGACCAGCGCGGCGCTCGCGGC
>NZ_JBEYFP010000437.1:0-5012 GCF_040634455.1 Kitasatospora sp. NPDC007106 | reverse complement strand
GTCGCGGATGGCGGGCGCGATCAGCCCGCCGCCGCGCAGGGCGACGGCAACGCCGAGGTGGACGGCGGGTGCGGGGGTGAATCCGTCGGTCCACCAGCCGTTGAGCTGTGGTACCTCGCGGGCGGCGAGCGCCGCGGCCTTGAGCATCAGGGCGGCCGGCACCAGCCGTTCGGAGACCGGCAGTTGCCGGTTCCGCTCGCGCAGCCACCGCACGGCGGCCGCGAGGTCGACCGTGGTCGACAGGTAGTAGTGGGGGATCTCCCGCTTGGAGCGGTCCATCAGGGCGCCGACGGCCTGCCGCATCGCCTCGGCCCGTGCGCCGGCCGTCCGTGCCGACTCGGGAGCCGTCCGCGGCGATTCGGCGGCCGTCCGCGCTTCCTCCGTCTCCGCCGGGCGCAGCGCGGCGCGGACGTCGGCCGCGCGGACGGCTCCGTCGGCACCGCTCCCCCGTACCAGGGCCAGGTCCAGCCCCGCCTCCTCGGCGATCCGCCGGGCCATCGGTGTGGCCCGGATCCGCGCACCGGCCGCTTCCACCGCGGTGGGCGGGCCCGGCTCCGACGGGCCTTGGTCGCGGGAACGGGTTCTCGACGGGCCTGCGGCCGCCGGTTCTGCCGGGTGCTCGGCGGACGCGTGTGGTGCGGCTTCCACGTCCGCCCTGGTGATCCGCCCGCCGGGCCCCGTCCCGTGGACGTCGGCCAGGTCGACACCGCCCGCCTCGGCCAGCCGTCGGACCAACGGGGTGGCGACCGGCTGCGCGTGCTGTTCCGCCGGCCGCTCGTCCGCCACGGCGGACGGCGCCCCGGCCGGCGTACCCGTGCCCGTGCCCGTACCCGAGTCCGTGCCGGTGTCCGCGGCGATGACGGCCAGCGGCGCGCCGACCGGCACCACGGTCCCGGGTTCGACCAGGAGCTCTTCGACGGTGCCGGTCTCGAAGCACTCCACTTCGATGGCGGCCTTGGCGGTGTCCACCACGGCCACGATGTCACCGCGGTCGACCCTGTCCCCGGGGCGGACGAGCCATTCCAGGAGGGTGCCCTCGGTCATGTCGGCCCCCAGGGAGGGCATGGTGAACTCGGCCATGTCAGCCGACCGCCCGTCGGACGGCCGCCATGACGTCCGCGGTCTGGGGCAGTGCCGCCTCCTCCAGCTGGTGGGCGTAGGGCACCGGGACCTCGGCCGCGCAGACCCGCTCGACCGGTGCGTCCAGGTCGTAGAAGACCTGCTCGGTGATCCTGGCCGCGATCTCGGCGGAGAGGCCGCCGGTCCGCCAGCCCTCGTCGACGACCACGGCCCGGTGCGTCCGGCGGACGGAGCCCATGACGGTGTCGTCGTCCAGCGGCCGGAGCGTGCGCAGGTCGACGACCTCGGCGTCCGTCCCGTCCTCGGCGAGCCGCTCGGCAGCATCCAGCGCCTTGCCGAGGGAACCCCCGTACGTGACGAGGCTGACGGCCGTGCCGGGGCGCCGGACGGCCGCCGTTGCCAGGTCAACCGGTCCGCCGTCGGGATCCGGGGAGCCGGAGGCGTTGTAGAGCGAGCCGTGTTCGAAGATCACCACGGGGTCGGGGTCGGCCAGTGCCGGTGCCAGCATGTGGCGGGCGTCGGCGACCGTCGCGGGGGCGAGGACGCGGATGCCGGGGATGTGCGCGTACCAGCCCTCCAGGCTGTGAGAGTGCTGGGCGGCGAGCTGGCGTCCGGCACCGGTGGTCATGCGGATCACCAGGGGCACGGCCACCTGGCCTCCGGACATGTGGAGCAGCGTGGCGGCGTTGTTGAGGATCTGGTCCAGAGCCAGCAGGCTGAAGTTGACGGTCATGATCTCGACGATCGGACGCATCCCCGCGATGGCGGCGCCGATGCCCGCGCCGACGAACGCGGACTCCGACAGCGGCGTGTCCCGGATGCGGTCCGGTCCGAACTCGTCGAGCAGGCCCAGGCTCACGCCGAACGCGCCGCCGTAGCGTCCGACGTCCTCGCCCATGAGGAAGACCCGGTCGTCGGCGGCCAGCGCCTCGCGCATGGCCTCGCGGAGCGCCTCACGGTACGTGACGCTCCCGGCGGCGCTCCCGGCGGGTGTCACGGCGCCTCCCGGGTGCTGTGCACGAAGCGCAGGAGGTCCTCGACCGGCTCCTGGCCGCCCCGGCGGGCCTTGTCGAGGGCGAGGTCGAGTTCTTCCGCGACGTCCTTCTCCAGGAGTGCGAGCGCGTCGTCGTCGAAGCCGTCCTCGGTCTGCATCCGGCCGACGAGGGCGGTGATCGGGTCGCGGTGCTTCCACCGTTCGACCTCGGCCTTGCCGCGGTAGAGGTCGGGGTCGTACATCGAGTGGGCGCGGAAGCGGTAGGTGCGCAGTTCGAGGAAGCAGGGGCCGTGGCCCTCGCGGACGAGCGCGGCCGCCCGGCGCGTCGCCCGCTCGACGGCGAGGACGTCCATGCCGTCCACCGCCCAGGCGACCATGCCGTAGGAGGCGGCGCGGGCGGCGAGGTCGATCTGGGCGTGTTCTCTGGCCAGCGGGGTGCCCATGGCATAGAGGTTGTTCTCGCAGACGAGCAGCAGGGGCAGCTCCCACAGGGCGGCCAGGTTGGCGGTCTCGTGGAACTCGCCCTCGGCGAAGGCGCCGTCTCCGAAGAGGCAGCAGGCCAGTTGCCCGTCGTGGCGGAGCCGGTCGGCGAGGGCCAGCCCGGCCGCCACCGGCAGGCCGCCGGCGACGATGCCGTGGCCTCCGTAGAACCGCCGGCCGGTGTCGAACAGGTGCATCGACCCGCCCCGCCCCCGGCTGCACCCGGTGATCCTGCCGAGCATCTCGGCGAGCACGGCCTCGGCCGGAATGCCGCGCGCCAGGGCGTGGCCGTGCTCCCGGTAGGTGGTCACCACGGCGTCGTCCTGCGTCAGAGCGCCGAGGACGCCGACGGAGACGGCCTCCTCGCCGATGCACAGGTGGACGAACCCGCGGATCTCCCCAGCGCTGTACAGCTCCACGCAGAGCTCTTCGAAGCGGCGGATCCGCACCATCTCGCGCAGCAGCTCGTGCCGGTGCCCGGTCCGCTCACCGGCGTGATCCGCGGAGCGGCGGGCGTGCGCGCGTTTGCGGGCGGTCATCGCGTCTCCTCCAGGGTGGAGAGGTCGCCCTCCGGGAGGCCGAGTTCACGGGCCCGCAGGAGCCGACGCATCACCTTCCCGCTGCGGGTCTTCGGCAGGTGCTGGTCGAAGGCGATCTCGCGCGGGGCGATGGCGGGGCCGAGCCGCCGCCGGGCGAAGGCCGTGATGTCGCGGACGAGCGGGGTTCCCGGCTCGAATCCCGGCTTGAGCGAGACGAAGGCCTTCACGACCTCCCCCGCGACCGGGTCGGGGCGCCCGATCACTCCGGCCTCGGCCACGGCCGGGTGTTCCATCAGCGTGCTCTCGACCTCGAAGGGCCCGATGAGATGGCCCGCGGACTTGATGACGTCGTCGGCCCGGCCGACGAACCAGTACCAGCCGTCGCTGTCCCGCCGGGCCACGTCGCCGGTGAGGTACCAGCCGTCGGCGAAGCAGGCCCGGTAGCGGTCGTCGGCGTTCAGGTAGCCGCGGAACATCGACGGCCACCCGGGGCGCAGCGCGAGCTCGCCCTCGCCGCCCGGCTCCTGCAGGACGGTCACCCGACCGTTCCGTACGACCGCCCGGCCGTCGGGCCCGCGTTCCAGCACCCCCGCCTCGACGCCCGGGAGCGGCCGTCCCATCGACCCGGGCCGTACCTCGCCGCCCGCAACGTTGGCGATCATGATGCAGCCGGTCTCGGTCTGCCACCAGTTGTCGTGGATGGGCATGCCGAGGATCTCCTCTCCCCAGCGGACGGCCTCGGGATTGAGCGGCTCGCCCACGCTCGCGATGAAGCGCAGCGCCGACAGGTCGAAGGAGCGCGGGAGTTCGGGCGGGGCTCCGCGGGGTGAGACCCGCATCAGCATCCGGATGGCCGTGGGCGCGGTGTACCAGACGTTCACCCGCTCGCGGGAGAGGATGCCGTACCAGCGCCGGGCCTCGTACTCGCCGGCGTCGACGACGGCGGTGACCCCGTGGGTGAGCGGGGCGATGATCCCGTAGGACGTACCGGTGACCCACCCGGGGTCGGCGGTGCACCAGAACACGTCGTCCGGTCGGAGGTCGAGGGCGAGCGCGGCCGTGGCGTGGTGGGCGACCACGGCTTCGTGGACGTGGACGGCGCCCTTGGGCGTGCCGGTGGTCCCGCTGGTGAAGTGGAGCAGCGCCATGTCCTGCGGGTCGGTGTCCGGGATGGTGAAGTCGTCGGATGCGTCGGCCGTCAGCGCGTCGAAGGGAAGGGTGCCCGGGAAGGCCTCGGTGGTCGGGCCGACGATCAGGACGTGTTCGAGGCGCGGCAGGTGTTCCCGACGGCCGGCCACCTTGCGGCGGTAGAGGTCCCCGGTGGTGACCAGCACCCGCACGTCGCCCAGCCGCAGCCGCTCCTCGACCGGCACCGGCCCGAAGGCGGGAACAGCGGGCAGAACACCGAGGTGTTCTTCAGCGTGCCGAGCACCGACGCGTACAGCTCGGGGCACCGGTGGAGCAGCGAGGCGACCCGGTCGCCGGGACCGACTCCGAGTGCCTGCAGTCCGCCGGCGAACCGGTTGCTGAGCCGGGCGAGTCGGCCGTAGGTGATCTCGGTGACGGTGCCGTCGGCGGCGATGCAGCGCAGTGCCGGCCTGTCTCCCCGGCCGGCGGCGACATGCCGGTCGACGGCCTCGTGAGCGATGTTCAGTCCACGTCCGCCGGGCAGACCGTCGAGCCGCTCCCGGGCGCGGCGCCAGTGGTCCGCGCGTACCTCCGGGGTGCCGGCAGCGGCTGCGTCCGTGGCCCGTTCCGGGCCGTCAGAGTGCATGTTCGCTCCTCCCGACCGAGGCCCTCCCCGTCCGGTCCGGACGGCGGCTCCACGCAGTGTCCGGACCCGCACTTCCATCGTGCGATGAACGGGCAGCCGTCGCGCGACGGACTCGCGGCCCGCGCACGGGAGCGGTTCACAGCCG
>NZ_JBEYFP010000436.1:0-5032 GCF_040634455.1 Kitasatospora sp. NPDC007106 | reverse complement strand
GGACGGCGGCGGGTCGCCGGACGCCGGCGGGTGTCCGGTCGCCGGGGGCGCCGGTGCGGGCGGGGTCGTCGGCTCGTCGCGCGGCCATCAGCCGTTCTCCGCTTCCGTGATGCCGGGCACGAGGGTGGCCTTGCCGTACCCGTGCACCTCGAGGTGGGTGAAGTCGGGGAGCACCGCGCCGATCAGGGCGCTGGTGTAGGTGCCGGTGGTCCGCACCTCGACGGTGCGGTCGTCCACCAGCCGGGTCGTGCCGGTGAGGTTGTAGGCCCGCAGGTAGTCGTCGGCGGCCCGCTCGGCGGCCTCCTGGCTGACGATGCGGTAGCCGCGGCCCTGCAGCACGGCCTCGACGTCGAGCTGCTGGCTCGCGACGCGGGCGGCCTCCTGGGCGCGGGCGTCGGCGCGTTCGATGGCGCGCAGCCGTCCGCCGAGGTCGAGCACGATGCCGACCAGCACGACCAGGGCGGCCGCGCAGATCGCCACGTACACCGACAGTGCGCCGTCGTCCGGGCCGCGGCGGCGCCGCGGCGGTGTTCTCCGGTGTGCCACCGGCCCCCCTCTCCTGCTCGGTCGCCGCGGTGGCGGTCGACCCTGCTCAGTCGCCGCGGTAGCGGTCGACGACCGAGGTGAACTCCCCCGTCATGGTCTTGTCCCCCTGCAGCGCGTCCACACCCAGCAGGTCGCGCAGCGGCACCGAGCAGCGCACCCGCACGGTGACGGTGGCGAGTTCACCGCCGGGGGTCTGCAGGGTGCCGTAGGACACCGGGGTGACCGGGTCCTGCGAGCAGCGGACCTTGCGCCGGCCGAGGACGTCCTGCACGGCGTCCGCAGCGGCCTGCCGGGCGCCGTCCTCGCCGCGGGCGAGCGAGGCGGCGCGGGCGCCGGCCCGGGCGGCCGCGTCGACGACGGCGCCGGTGCTCTGCACCCGGCCGGCGGCGACCACGATCAGCACGAAGGCGAGCACCACGGGCAGCAGCAGCGCCGCCTCGACGGGGACGGCGCCGGTGTCGCGGCCCGCGGGCGGCCGCCTGCGGGCGGCGCGGGCGGTCACCGCTGCCCGCCCTGCGGGACGAACCGCTCGCGGGGTGCGCTGAGCGTCTCGGTGATGGTCAGCCGGTCGAAGAACGGCACGACCGACTGCGGACGGACCGTCACCGTCATCTGCTGGGTCTCGGCGTCGGAGCCGGCGTGGTCGACGCTCTCGAGTTCGGCGAGCCGGCCGAAGCGGGCGAGGAACTCCCGTACCCGCACGTCCCCGTCCTCGGCGGTGGCACCGCGCACCCGGCCGGCGTCGACGCCCTCGCGCAGCGCGGTGAGGGCGACCTGGTCGGCGTACCACCAGAGCGAGGCCTGCACCACGAGCATGACGGCGGTCAGCACGACCGGGAAGACGATGGCCAGGCCGAGGACGACCGCCCCGCGGTCGCGCAGTGCGGCGGTGCGCAGTGCGGCGGTGCGCGGCGTGGCGGGGACGCGCGGGCGTCGGATCACTTCACCGCGTCCGGCACGTCGGTGGGGATCTTCTGCTCGGCCTTGCCGGCGAGCAGCTTGACGGCGGCCAGCACCGCACCGGCGATGGCGACCAGGACGATGATGGTGAGGGCGAGTTCGATGCTGATCGCGCCGCGGTCGCCGGAGGCACGGGCGGCGCGCAGTCTGCCGAGGCGCACGTGCAGGTAGGGCATGCCGAGGTGCAGGGGCAGCAGGACGGGCAGCAGGAGGGCGGTGGCCAGGGGCTTGAGCCTGGCCGCGGTCTCGGTCATGGTGTGGTCTCCAGGACGGGCGGTCGGGTGGTCGTCGGCTGCTCAGCTGACGTCGAGCATCTGGTACAGCGCGGGGAAGACGATCAGCACCGTCATGAGCAGGGTGAGCGCCGAGCCCGGCGCGACCATCCGCTCGCTGTCGGTGTTGGCCTGCGCCAGTTCCTCGGCGAGGAGTTCGCCGCGGAGGCTCTTGGCGCGGGCACGCAGGGTGTCGTACACGGCGGCGCCGTCGGTGCCGGAGATCCGCATGATGTCGGCGAGGTCCTGGAGGGGGGTCAGACCGAGTTCGGCGGCGAGGGCGTCGAGGCCGTCCCAGGGCGGCAGGCGGTCGGTGGCGGCGCGTTCCAGGGCGTCCCGGATCCGCCGGAAGACGGTGCCGCGGCCGACCGCGGCGGCCCGCCGCAGGGCCTCCGCCGGTCCGCAGTCGGCGGCCCGCTCCAGGGCGACGAGTTCCAGGTAGGCGGCGACGCCGTGCAGGTACTCGGTGCGGGCCTCCTTCGCCTCGCCGGCCACGATGCCGTCCGGGACGAGCCAGAGGACGGCGGCCAGCAGCGGACCGGCGAGCAGCGGCACGGCGACCGGCAGGCCGATCCCGGCGACCGCGGCCATCGCCACCAGGTAGCCGGGCAGGACGAGTCCGACCAGCGCGAACAGCAGCTTGTGCGCCATGAACCGGGCCGGGCTTCGGCCGATCAGGGCGAGCTGCTGGTGCGGGATCCGGGCGCCGGGCAGCCGCAGCGAGTCCGCGCCGATCCGGTCGTACCAGGCGGGGCGGGTCTCCTCGGCGGGGCGCGGGTCCGGGGTGCGGTGCAGCCGGCCGAGCGCCTGGCCGAGGTCCGGCGGCGCGGGCCGGAGTTCGGCGAGCAGCAGGGCGAGGCCGCCGGCCGCGGCGCCGCCCGCGAGCACGGCCCAGGGCGAGATCATCGGGCCTCCTTGGCCGCGGCGGCGGCCTCCGGCGACGGCTCGGCATCGGCCGGGTCGCCGGGCAGCCGGCCGGCCTTGCTGCGCCGGTCGGGCTCGATCAGTCGGGGCAGCGGGGTGTGGGCGGCGAGCGAGCGCATCCAGGCGATCACCCCGACGAACGCGGCGGCGACCACGGCGAGCACCACCTGGCCGGTGACGCTCGCGTACGGCGCGGTGTAGCGCGGGTTGAGGGCGCCGGCCGCGATCACCACGAGGATGATGCCGACCAGCCAGCGGACGGTGGTGCGGTGCTTGGCCCGGTCGGCCTCGATGGCGCGGCGCTGGCGGACCTCCTCGCGGACCGACTCGGCGATGTCGGCGAGCGCCCGGGCCAGGCCGGGGCCGCTGTCGCCGGACCGCAGCAGCAGGGCGGCGAGCACCTTGTCGGCGGTGGCGTCGGCGAGTTCGTCGCCGAAGGCGCGCAGCGCGTCCTCCGGCCGCCAGCGGGACTGCAGCCGGGCGGCGAGGTCGCCGATCTCGGCCTCCAGGGCGGGCGGTGCGGTGCGGCGGCTGGTGACGACGGCCTGGTTGAGGCCGACGCCGAGCAGCAGCACGTCGGCGAGGCGCTGCGTCCACTCGGCGAGCGCCTCCAGCCGTTCGATCCGCCGGGTGTCGGAGCGGGTGGCGTCGTACAGCCAGGGCAGGCCGAAGACGGCGAGCGGCAGCAGCAGCACGGTCAGCGGGATCCCGGTGAACAGCCAGGCGCCGGCGCCGCCGGCCACCGCGAGCACGGCCTGGACCTGCCGGGTCCTGGCGCGGCCGGGGCTCGCCGTCCCGGGGGCGCCGTACCAGAAGGTGTGCAGCCGGCCGCTGCCCGGCCGGGCCTCGGGCTTCTCCTCCCGGGTGCCGACCAGGCCGGCCACCAGGGCGACCAGCCCGCCGGCGACGGCGAGGCCGCAGAGCACGTAGAGCAGCATCAGCGGGCACCGCCGATCCGCAGCCCCAGCGGGGCGCCCCAACTGCCGTACGGGGACTGCAGCAGACCGGCGTCGAAGCCGGCCCGGCGCAGGTCGTCCAGGCACTGCGGCGGGGTATGCGGGACGGCCCGCGGCTCGCCCTGTTCGGTGCGCGGGCCGAAGACCTGGTTCATCGCCGGGCGTCCGCTCTCGCCGAGGCCGGTGACCTCCAGGACGTGCGAGACGAAGCGGTGCCGGCGGCCGCCGACCGCGGTCTCGTCGACCATGGTGACGTGCACGACGAAGTCGACGGCGTTGGCGGTGAGCCGGTAGGCCAGGCTGTCGGTCATGTGGGCGCCGTACTCCAGGCAGAGTTCGGCGATGCGGTCGACCACCATGTGCGGGGCCCGGGCGTGCAGGGTGCACATCGAGCCGCCCTCGCCGTTGGTCATCACCCGCAGCATGGGCACCACCTCCGCGGAGCGGACCTCGCCGACGATGATCCGCGAGAGCGTCATCCGCAGGGCGGCCGGGATGAGTTCACCGATCGTCAGCTCGCCGGCGACCCGGCCGTCGACCCGCTCGCCGTTGCCCTCCCGGGCCTCCATCGGCACCACCTGGCGCAGGTGGCCGAGGGTGTGCAGCCACAGCTCGAACTCGGTCTCCAGGGTGCCGACCCGCTCGTCCGGCGGGATCTCGGCGGCCATCGCGCGCAGCAGGCTGGTCTTGCCGACGCCCTGCGTGCCGGTGACCATGACGTTCTTCTTGGCCCGGATCGCCGCCGCCAGGAAGGCCGCCAGCGTCGCGTCCAGGGTGCCGAGTCCGACCAGGTCGCCGAGGGTCGCCGAGGCGACCCGGTGCCGGCGGATCGCCACGTACGGGCGCGGGGTGACCTCGGTCAGCGCCTGCAGGCGCATGCCGCCCTCCAGCCGCAGCGCCAGGGTGGGGCTGGCGGTGGAGAGGCTGCGCTCGCCGCCGCCGTGCTGGCGGGCCAGGTCCTGCAGCAGCTCGACGAGTTCGGCGTCGCTGTCGGCGATCGGCGGTACCTGCCGCAGCGGCTCGTTGGCCCGCGACACCCAGACGTCGTCGCAGCCGTTGACCAGAATGTTCTCGATCTCCGGGTCGTCCAGGTACGGCTGCAGCCGGCCGGCCCGGAACAGCAGGTCGTAGACGGCCTCGGCGAGCGCGCGGTCCTGGTCGCGGGTCGGCGGGATCCCGTGGGTCTGCGCGTACGCGTCGGACCAGCGGGCGACGACCTCCTCGATCAGTGCCCGGCCGCGCTGGCGCCGGGTGGCCCGGTCGACCTCGCCGGAGCCCTCCAGCTTGGCGAGCTGCTGGTGGAGTTCGGCCGCGACCTGGCGCTTGAGCTCCCGGGCGACCTGCGGGTCGACGACCGGCCGGACGCCGACCGGC
>NZ_JBEYFP010000435.1:0-5047 GCF_040634455.1 Kitasatospora sp. NPDC007106 | reverse complement strand
CGGCCACCGGCCGGTGACGTCGCCGATCGCCCACAGCCGTTCGGCGACCCGCAGGTTCGGGTCGACCGGGACGCCGCGGGCGTCGGGTTCGATGCCCACCTGCTCCAGGCCGATGCCGTGCACCCGCGGTCGGCGGCCGGTGGCGACCAGGATCCGCTCGCCACGCAGCTCGCGGCCGTCGTCGAGGTCGACGACGAACTCCTCGTCCTCCCGTCGGGCGGCGCTCACGCCCGCCGACAGGACCACCTCGATGCCGTCGCGGCGCAGCACCTCGCCGAGTGCGTCGCCCAGCCCGGGGTGCTCGCGGGCGAGCACACGTTCCTCCCGCTCGACGAGGACCACCTCGCCGCCCAGGCGGCGTACGGCCTGGGCCATCTCCACCCCGACCGGGCCGCCGCCCAGGACGACCAGGCGGCGCGGCACCTCCTTCATCCCCGTGACCTCGCGGCTGGTCCACACGCCGTCGAGCTCACGCAGCCCGGGGATCGGCGGAATCGCGGCGTCGGCACCGTTGGCGAGGACCACGTGGTCGGCGGTGTAGCGGACCCCGTCGACCTCGACCGCGCCGGTGCCGGCCAGCCGTCCGGTGCCGCGCAGCAGCGTGATGCCGTTGTTCGCCAGCCAGCGCTCCTGGCCGGCGTCGGAGTAGTCCGAGACCATGAAGTCCCGCCAGGCCAAGGCCTGTTCGACCGAGACCTGGGCGCCCGCCGCGGCCTCGCGCGCCTGCTGCACCGCCTCACCGGGCCGCAACAGCGTCTTCGACGGGATGCACGCGTAGTAGGAGCACTCACCGCCGACCAGTTCGCGTTCCACCACGGCGACCCGCAGCCCGCCGTCGGCCAGCGCCCCGGCGCAGTGCTCGCCGGGGGAGCCGCCGCCGAGCACGATCACATCGAAGTGCCCGCTCACGTCGGCAGTTCCTCGCCGGCCCGCTCCCGCACCATGTAGAGCGCGTACCAGTCCGGCCAGTTCGGGTCCTCCTGGCCGGTGCGTGCCTCGTGCCTGCCGTGTGCCTCGGCCGCCCGGCGCAGGGCCGCCGCGAGGTCCTCCGCGGATTCGTAGGTCGTTCCCATGGGATTCCCCTTGTCAGTGACCGGTTGTCAGTGGCTGGTTGTCAGTGGCTGGTTTCCGGCGGCCCGTTGTCAGCGGCCGGGAAGGCGCTTCTTGATCTCCTGGAGCAGCCAGCCGTTGCCGTCCGGGTCGCTGAACGACACGAAGGAGCCGTAGTCCGCGTGCCCGGGTGCCGGACCGTCTGCGCGGCCCTCCGTTCCGGCGTGGTGGAAGATGCCCGTGACGTCGTGGAACACCTCGCTCACGGTCACCCCGCGCTCGACGAGGTCCGCGCGCGCCGCGTCGATGTCGTGGACCGTGAGCTGCAGACCCTGCGTCGAGCCGGGCGGCGCCGTGGTTACGCCCTGGCCGAAGACGATCGAGCACAGGGAGCCGGGCGGGGTGAACTGCACCACCCGGTAGCCCTCGTCGACGGTCAGATCGGCATCCAGCCGCCAGCCCAGCGCCTGGTAGAACTGTTTGGCGAGGTCGGGGTCGGAGACCGGCACCACGACGACCTCGAGCCGCATCTCCCCGATTTCCACCGGCGGCGTTCCGGCCACAAGGTTCTCGCTCGCTTCCACACTGCCCATGTCCGCCTCCGGCGGTTCCGTGGCCCGACTGCGGGCGACGAGGTCGTCTGCCCGGATTCAGAGCTGCCCAGCCCCGGCGGGAGCTGCCGCAGCGGTCGCGCCGCGTCACTCACTCGGGTGGGCCGAGAGCGTGCCCCTGGCCATGCAAGCCTCCCGGATCGCGGCCTGCAAGTCGGACTGGTGGTGCCCCGCTGCGCCTCCGGCTCGGTGAGGCTGCCGGTCGCCGCCTGCGGGTTCCCGCCTGAGCCTGTTCGGCCTTGTCGGACCCGGGCGTTCAGGCCCGGTGCGGTGTTCGGGGTACTGGAGTGGTGGCCGGCGGCGACGGTCACTCGGGGGTCGGGACAGCCCTGCGAGGAGGAGTGCGACAACAAGCTTCAACCAGTGCAGCGGTTCGCTGTCTCGCCTGGTCGGCGCCGTCAGTCGGGGACGCGGTGGAGCGGCAGATGGGCATCGCGTTCCCCGCCGCGATCAGCGAAGCGGTCCTCAACGCCATTACTCGGTCTGCCGACGTGGCCGTCCACGAACCCGTCGTCCGGCCCACGGCCCTGGGACGGCGGGCTCGGGCACACGCCGTGGCAGGAGGACGGCCGGGAATTCGCGTGTCCATCCTCGTCGGACCGCGCGCTACGAGCGGTGACTCGTCCCGTCGACGAAGGTGTAGAGCTCGATGATTACGCCGTCCTTGCCGTGGGCGATGTCCATTCCGGTCACGAGGTGCGGCCGGCCGGCGGGGCCGTGGTGGAAGGTGAGCCGGCCGAGGTCGTCGTTGACGGAGATTGGGCCGTCGGGCCGCATGACCCAGTCCGGGGACTGCGCGAACAGGTCTGCGGCACGCCGGGCGAGCGTCTCGCGGCCTCGGTTCACGCGGTCGGGTTCGTGCCGTACGGCGTCCTCGGCGCAGGTCAGCGCGATGGCCGTGTTGCGGCGCTCGGCGTCCGGTCCATTGAAGACGGCGAGACGGTTGCGGCGCATCAGGTCCGCGATGGTGGTGTCCACTGGCAGTCCTTCGGGGTTGGCCCGCGTGGTCTGCGGGCCGAGTCGGGGCGAGCGGACGCCGAACGACCTGTGGGGGCGGGTGGTGACGCTGTTGCCACCACCGCCTGAGCGGCGCCACCCCGGCCCGGGCGAATGCGCGGTTCCGGCCGAGCTGCCCTCCCCGGCGTCATGTACGCGCTGCGGACCGGTGTCGCCTGTGGCCGGCCAGTCCTTGCTGCCCGGCATTGCCTCTGCAGCCGGCCACGTCGCCGTCATGATCTGTGTCGCGCTGAGCACCTGCTCCGAGAGGGTCCACAGACATCGGGCGTGTTCCGGATCGAGGGCGTAGCGGGCGACGCCGTACGGGGTGCCGGTACGGGGTGGTGTCCAGCCATGGGAGTTTCCCGTCGGGCCCGACGTGTTGAGACCGAGACGCCATTCGTGGCCCGCTCATGAGGCGACGGGCGTGGGCGTGCGCAGCGGGGTGAGCGCGGTGCTCCAGGTGATGACCTGGTCGAGCATCGTGTTCAGGGCGGGAAGGTTGTAGTCGCCTGGTTTGAAGACGCTGTAGTTCTCGAACTCGGTGATCATCGACAGTGTCACCTGCTGGCGTACGTCGGCCATCTGGAGTTCGGCGGCGACGAGGCGCAGCTGCTCGACGGCTCGGACGCCGCCGACTCCGCCGTAGGACACGAAGCCGACGGCCTTGTTGTTCCATTCGGCGTAGAGGAAGTCGAGTGCGTTCTTGAGCACGGCGGGGATGCCGTGGTTGTACTCGGGTGTCACGATGACGAACCCGTCGTACGACGCGATCTTGGCCGCCCATTGCCTGGTGTGCTGGTGCTGGTACCGGCCGAGCGACGGTGGCAGCGGCTCGTCCATGTGCGGCAGCGGGTGGTCGCGCAGGTCGATGAGTTCGAAGTCGGCGTCGTCGCGGCGCGAGGCGATGTCGAGCACCCATTTCGCCACCTGCTCGCCGTTGCGGTTGGGGCGGGTGCTGCCGAGGATGATGCCGATCTTGAGCATGACGTTCCTCGCCTTCTTGCCTTCGGCGCGCAGAAACGAACTTGCGCTGCCGGACAGATCGTCTTGTGCTCAGATGATCTGTTCAACCGCGGGAAGCTGGGTATCATTCCCGTATGAGCACCGGGACACCGTCCACGCAGGCGGCCGACGCGGCCGACCTCACCGGCGACTTCGGCTTCTCACTCCTTGTGCTGGCGCGTGCCTACCAGAGTGCTGTCGCTTTGGTCCTGGATGACGTCCCCCAGGGCGCGCGTGGCTATCAGGTGCTCTCCGCCGTGGTCCGGGGTGACCATCCGAGCCAGCTGGCCCTGGCCACGTATCTGGGGATCGATCGTACGGTCATGACGTACCTGGTCGACGACCTCGTCGCGGCGGGTCTGGTCGAGCGTCGGCTCAACCCCGGCGATCGGCGTCAGCGCCGGATCGTCGCCACCGCCCGGGGCGTGGACGCGCTCCAGAGTCTGCGGAAGCGGGTGCGGGAGGCTGAGGACAGGCTCCTCGGGGCGCTCGACGACAGCGAGTGCCAGGCCTTCCGCGGCCATCTCGCGCGCGTTGCCTGCGATGTCCGGGACGTCGATCCGGTCTCCGAAGCCTGCGAGGCGGCCACCGGCCTCTGTGACTAACTTGCCCTGACGACGCTGGATACGGCCACCGTCTGTGCGTCCGGACCGTTGTGGCCGTCATGGAACTGCAGCGGACGAGCGTGGTCGGCTCGGCTCGGCGCCACGCCAGGCAGTGCTTTGCTCAGGGCCGGAGGCTAGCCGATCCGCTCAGCCCAGTCGGCCGGCACCCGTCCGGCTGGGCCCGGGACGGGCTGGTCCGCCGGGTGGCTGTCGGGCGGGGCCAGCTGAGGACCGGATTCGTGGAGCTGCGAGGTGTTGTAGTTCCAGAACCAGGTCTCGCCTGGTTCGAAGCTGCGGATCACCGGGTGCCCGGTGGCCTTGGCATGCGCGGTGGCGTGTTTGGCGGGCGAGTCGTCGCAGCAGCCGATGTGGCCGCAACGCGCGCAGCGGCGCAGGTGAAGCCACCAGCCGCCGGCGGCGTCGCATTCGACGCAGCCTGGACCACTCGGCGGCACGGTTGGGTCGATCGGGTTCTCGGTGGTCATGGCAACTCCTGCGGGGTGGCGGGCTCTGCGGGGTCGATCGGGAGGCAGACCTTGAAGCAGGTGTCGCCCGGGCCGACTCGAGTCGCAGGTCGCCGCCATGCCGGTTGACGATGATGCGCCAGGCGATGTCCAGGCCGGGACCGGTACTTTCGCCGGCAGGTTTGGTGCTGAAGCTGCCCGACGGCACCGAGGTCTGGTACTGCCACCTCAACCGGCTCGCGGTCACCGACGGCCCGGTCGTTCCTGATCGACGCCGTCACCCGCACCGGAGGGCATCTCGGACCCAACCTCGGCG
>NZ_JBEYFP010000434.1:0-5049 GCF_040634455.1 Kitasatospora sp. NPDC007106 | reverse complement strand
GGCCGGTGTCCGACACGGCACTGCACGAGATGTGGCTCGGCATCGCCCGTGCGGACGGCCGGCTGCTCGCGCCGCGGCTGCTGCGCTACATCGACGAGCGGCGCCGCCACGCGGCCCGCTGGGGCGCCGCCCTGGAGGGCTACGACGGACCGATGCTGTTCGTCTGGGGCCCCGCCGACCCGATCAGCGGCGCCCATGTACTGGCCCGGGTCCGCGAGCGGATCCCGCACGCGGCGGCGGTCGAACTCGCCGGCCCGCCGCCCACCGGCCACTACCCGCAGGTGGAGAACCCGACCGAGGTCGCAACGGCCCTGCTCGCCTTCCTGCGCGACTAGGACGTGTCTTCAAAGGCGTGCGGATGCCACACAGGGGCGCGTGGGGGCACCTGGCGTGACCACCCAGCGCCCGGACGACGCGGTCTTGTCCGCTTCGGAGCGGTCCGGCAGGCTGCCGCGTGGGCGGCGGGGCTCCCGGTCGCCCGAGCGGTGGCTCGGCGCGCCGGGTGGTTGGCTTGGCAGGGGCGGCAATGCCCAGGTCGGTAGATTTGTCCGGGTTGTCGCGCTTTGGACGCCTTCGATGGGTCTCCCGGGAGCCGGGAAGGGGACTGCATGACTGTGATGACCGACCCCGAGACACCGCTCGCGTTGTTCCCCGGCCGTCCGCCGGCAGCCGTCCGCACGCTGGTGGACGTGCTGCGGGCGACGGCCGCGGCGCACCCGCACGAGCCCGCGCTGGACGACGGCCGCACGGTGCTGGGCTACGCCGACCTGCTCGACGAGGTCGAGCGGCTGCGGCGGCACCTGGCCCGGGCGGGCATCGGCCTCGGCGACCGGGTGGGCGTCCGGGTGCCGTCCGGCACCAACGACCTGTACGTGTCGATCCTGGCCGTGCTGGCGGTCGGCGCCGCCTACGTGCCGGTGGACGCCGACGACCCGGACGAGCGCGCCGAGCTGGTCTTCGGCGAGGCCGACGTCAACGCCGTGCTCGGCCCCGACCGGGAGCTGGGCCGGGTCAAGCCGTCCGGGAACGAGGCCGCGAGCCCCGACCCGGAGGACGACGCGTGGATCATCTTCACCTCCGGCTCCACCGGCCGGCCCAAGGGCGTCGCCGTCACCCACCGCAGTGCCGCCGCCTTCGTGGACGCCGAGGCCGGGCTGTTCCTCCAGGGCGAGCCGATCGGGCCGGGCGACCGGGTGATGGCCGGGCTGTCCGTCGCCTTCGACGCCTCCTGCGAGGAGATGTGGCTGGCCTGGCGGCACGGCGCCTGCCTGGTGCCCGTCCCCCGGGCGCAGGTGCGCAGCGGCGCCGACCTGGGCCCGTGGCTGGCCGAGCAGGAGATCACGGTGATCTCCACCGTGCCGACCTTGGCCGCGCTCTGGCCCGCCGAGGCGCTGAACGAGGTCCGGCTGCTGATCTTCGGTGGTGAGGCCTGCCCGCCGGAGCTGGCCGAGCGGCTGGTCACCGAGGGCCGCGAGGTGTGGAACACCTACGGCCCGACCGAGGCGACCGTGGTGGCGTGCGCCTGCCCGCTGACGGGCGAGGGCCCGGTGCGGATCGGCCTGCCGCTGGACGGCTGGGAGCTGGCCGTCGTCGACGGGGAGGACCGGCCGGTGCCGATGGGCGGCAGCGGCCAGCTGGTGATCGGCGGTGTGGGGCTGGCCCGGTACCTCGACCCGGTGAAGGACGAGGAGAAGTACGCCCCGCTGGAGGCGCTGGGCTGGGCCCGCGCGTACCGCAGCGGTGACCTGGTCCGCGCGGACCCCGAGGGGCTGGTCTTCCTCGGCCGCGGCGACGAGCAGGTGAAGCTCGGCGGCCGCCGGATCGAGCTGGGCGAGGTGGACGCCGCCCTGCAGGCGCTGCCGGGGGTGGCCGGTGCGGCCGCCGCCGTTCGTTCCGCCCGCAGCGGCAACCAGCTGCTGGTCGGCTACCTGGTCGTCCGGGAGGGCTTCGACCGGGCGGCCGCGGTCGAGCGGCTGCGCTCCGAGCTGCCCGCGGCGCTCGTCCCGCTGCTCGCGACCGTCGAAAAACTGCCGTGCCGCACCTCCGGCAAGGTCGACCGGGCCGCGCTGCCCTGGCCGCTGCCCGACGTCGAGCAGGGCGGCCCGGGCGAGGAGCTGTACGGCACCGAGGCGTGGCTGGCGGAGCAGTGGGCCGAGGTCCTCGGGGTGCCGGTGCGCAGCGCCGACGACGACTTCTTCGCGATCGGCGGCGGTTCGCTGGCGGCCGCGCAGCTGACCACCCGGCTGCGCACCCGCTGCCCGGCGGTGTCGGTGCTGGACGTCTACCAGCAGCCGACGCTGCGCAAGCTGGCCCGGCTGCTGGAGCGGTCCGCGCCGGCCGGGGCGACGGCCCGCCGGGTGGAGCCGACACCGATGCGGGCCGGGCTGGTGCAGCTGTCGGCGCTGCTGCCGCTGTCCGCGCTGATCGGGCTGCGGTGGAGCGTCCCGCTGCTGGCGCTCGGCTCGGTGCTGCACGTGCTCGGCGGCTGGGCCTGGGTGCCGGCCGCGCCCTGGTGGGCGGTCGCGGCGGGTGCGGCGCTGCTGTTCTCCGCGCCCGGGCGGCTGGCCGTCGCCGCGGGCGGTGTCCGGCTGCTGCTGCGCGGTGTCGGGCCGGGCACCTACCCGCGGGGCGGCGGTGTGCACCTGCGGCTGTGGGCCGCGGAGCAGTGGGCCGAGGCGGCCGGTGCCACCTCGCTCTCCGGGGCGTGGCTGACGCGCTACGCCCGGGCGCTGGGCGCGCAGGTCGGCGAGGACGTCGACCTGCACACGCTGCCGCCGGTGACGGGTCTGCTGCGGCTCGGCAAGGGCTGTGCGATCGAGAACGAGGTCGACCTCGCCGGGTACTGGCTGGACGGCGACCGGCTGGAGGTCGGCGCGATGAGGGTCGGCGCGGGCGCGGTGGTCGGGACGCGCTCGGTGCTGTTCCCCGGCTCCAGGGTCGGCAAGCGCGCCGAGGTCGCGCCGGGCTCCGGCGTGGCCGGGCACGTGCCGACCGGGCAGCGCTGGGGCGGCGCCCCCGCCGTCAAGATCGGCAAGGCGGAGCGCGGCTGGCCCAAGCAGCGGCCCGCCCGCAGCACCCGGTGGGCCGCGGTCTACGGCCTGACCGGCTCCGCCCTGGCCCTGCTGCCCGCGCTGTGCCTCGTTCCGGCGCTGCTCACGGCCGGGCTGTTCGTCCACCCCGGCGACGACCTGCCGACGGCGCTGCGCGGTGCGCTGGCCGCGGTGGTGCCCGCCACCCTGGTGTACGGCCTGGCGTACGCGGCGGTCGTGCTGGCGCTCGTCCGGCTGCTCAGCCTCGGGCTGCGCACCGGCCACCACCCGCTGCACGGGCGGACGGGGTGGCAGGTGTGGACGGTCAGCCAGCTGATGGACCACGCCCGGCAGACGCTCTTCCCGCTGTACGCCGGGCTGATCACCCCGCTGTGGCTGCGGCTGCTCGGGATGCGGGTCGGCCGCCGCGCCGAGGTCTCGACGGTGCTCGCGCTGCCCAGCCTCACCACCGTCGGCGACGGCGCCTTCCTCGCGGACGACACCCTGATCGCCCCGTACGAGCTGGGCGGCGGCTGGCTGCGGGTGGGCCGGGCCGCGGTGGGGCGCAAGGCGTTCCTCGGCAACTCCGGGATGACCGCGCCCGGCCGTTCGGTGCCGGACCGGGGCCTGGTGGGCGTGCTCTCCGCCACCCCGAAGAAGGCCAAGCGGGGCAGCTCCTACCTCGGGATGCCGCCGGTGAAGCTGCCGCGGTCGGCGGACACCGCGGACGCCGCCCGTACCTACGAGCCGTCCGGCAGGCTGCTGTGGGCGCGCGGCCTGACCGAGCTCGGCCGGCTCGTCCCGGTGTTCGCCTCGGCCGCGCTGGCGGTGCTGACCGCGGTCGCGCTCTGCGCCCTGGACGGTGCGGTGCCGGGCGGTGCGGTGCTGTTCGCCGGACCGGTGCTGCTCGCCGCCGGGGCTGCGGCCTGCGCGGTGTCGGTCGCCGCGAAGTGGCTGCTGGTCGGCCGCTGCCGGGCGGCGGAGCACCCGCTGTGGAGCGGCTACGTGTGGCGCAACGAGCTCGCCGACACCTTCGTCGAGGTGCTGGCGGTGCCGTGGCTGATCGGCCGGGTGCTCGGCACCCCGGTGCTCAACGTCTGGCTGCGGGCCCTCGGCGCCCGGGTCGGCCGCGGCGTGTGGTGCGAGAGCTACTGGCTGCCGGAGACCGACCTCGTCACCCTCGGCGACGCGGTCAGCGTCAACCGGGGATGCGTCCTGCAGACGCACCTCTTCCACGACCGGATCATGCGGCTCGATACTGTGGAACTCCGCGAGGGCTCGACCCTGGGCCCGGGCGGGATCGTGCTGCCCGGCAGCACGATCGGGGCCCGCTCCACGCTCGGCCCGGCCTCCCTGGTGATGCGTGCGGAGTCCGTCCCCGACGACACCCGCTGGCTCGGCAACCCGATCGAGGCCTGGCAGCGCCCCGGGCACCGAGCCACATGACCGAGACCGCGCACGGAGAGAACCGACCGGTGAGCCCCAAGCAGACCGAGGCCGCTGCCGCCGACCCGTACTTCCCGAACAACGGCGACCACCGGTACCGCACCCACCGGTACGAACTCACCCTGGACTACCGGCCGGGCCCCAACCGGCTGGCCGGCACGGCACGGATCACGGCCATAGCGGGCCGGGCACCGCTGCGCGAGTTCGCCCTCGACCTCGCCCCGTTCAAGATCGGCCGGGTGCTGGTCGACGGGCGCCCGGCCCACTACACGCACCGCGGCGGGAAGCTGCGGATCAAGCCCGCCAAGCCCCCGACGGCCGGCGCCGCCTTCACCGTCGAGGTGCACTGGTCCGGCAACCCCAAGCCGGTCCGCAGCCCCTGGGGCGGACTCGGCTGGGAGGAGCTGACCGACGGCGCGCTGGTCGCCAGCCAGCCCGTCGGCGCACCGTCCTGGTACCCGTGCAACGACCGGCCGTCCGACAAGGCGAGCTACCACCTCTCGGTCACCACCCCCTCGCCGTACACCGTGGTCAGCGGCGGCCGGCTGCTCACCCGGACCACCCGCGCCTCCGC
>NZ_JBEYFP010000433.1:0-5060 GCF_040634455.1 Kitasatospora sp. NPDC007106 | reverse complement strand
AATAAACACCCACAAGACCCCAAACCCCATAATTCTTTGGGTGACGGGAGTACAGCCTTGTCATCTTCCTAACCCCCCCGGCCCCGCCGGACCGGCGGGGCCGCGACACGGCCCCGCCGGTGCGGGAAAGACGATCAGTCGGTGGAGGCGACGGCGTCGTCCACCGAGTTGTGGATCGGGAAGACCTTGGTCAGGCCCGTGATCCGGAAGATCTTCAGGATGCGCTCCTGGTTGCAGACCAGACGGAGCGAACCCTCGTGCGCACGGACCCGCTTGAGCCCGCCCACCAGCACGCCGAGACCGGTGGAGTCGAGGAAGTCAACGCCCTCCATGTCGACGACGAGGTGGTAGTTGCCGTCGTTGACGAGCTCGACAAGCTGCTCGCGCAGCTTGGGGGCGGTGTACACATCGATCTCGCCGCCGACTTCGACGACCGTGCGATCGCCGACCGTACGGGTCGACAGGGACAGGTCCACGGAACCTCCAGCACCTTGCCTTGCTACGTCATTGCGATCCTCGGCCGGGCGGCCGCCACCGCGTGGTCGCAGGCCGGGCGAGGCAAGCCGCTGCTGACCAGCATCGGCGTGCGTCCCTCGGCCGTGCGGCCGTCACGGCCTCATTGAACCACCTGTGACCATGCCCGCACGATGGCTTGCGGCGATTCTCCGTCACGCCGGTGACACACTGGGTCCTCATGCCGCCCCGTCACACCGCGCCCGAAGCACTGCTGAAGACCCTGTCCACCAACCGGGGCCGGTCGGACCGCCTCACCCATACGGAGCACCTTCCCTCCCGCCCCGCGCGCCATTCCTCCTGGCCGGAAGGAATCCGTCCGGAAATCCGGGAGGCCGCCGCCGGACTCGGCGTGCGCGAGCCGTGGGCGCACCAGGCCGAGGCGATGGAAATGGCGCAGGCGGGGCGGAGCGTGGTGATCGCCACCGGCACCGCCTCGGGGAAGTCCCTGGGGTACCTGGCGCCCGTCCTGAGCGCACTGCTCGACGGCACCGAGGCCCGCAACGGCCGCGGCGCCACCGCGCTCTACCTGGCCCCGACCAAGGCGCTCGCGGCCGACCAGCGCAGGCGGGCCGCCGAGCTCGTGCCGCCACGGGTGCGGGTCGCGCTGTACGACGGGGACACCCCGCCCGAGGAGCGCGAGTGGGTGCGCCAGTACGCCTCGTACGTGCTCACCAACCCGGACATGCTGCACCGCGGCATCCTGCCCGGGCACGCACGGTGGTCCTCCTTCCTCAAGGCGCTGCGGTACGTGGTGGTCGACGAGTGCCACAGCTACCGCGGCGTCTTCGGTTCGCACGTCGCCCAGGTGCTGCGGCGGCTGCGGCGGCTCTGCGCCCGGTACGGGTCCCACCCGACGTTCCTGCTCGCCTCCGCCACCACCGCGGAACCGGCCGTGACGGCCGAGCGGCTGACCGGGCTGCCCGCGGTGGCCGTGACCGAGGACGCGTCGCCGCGCGGCCCGCTGGTGTTCGCGCTCTGGGAGCCGCCGCTGACCGAGCACGTCGGCGAGCAGGGCGCGCCCGTCCGCCGGACGGCGACCGCGGAGGCCGGCTACCTGCTCACGGACCTGGTGGAGTCCGGGACGCGGACGGTCGCCTTCGTCCGCTCCCGCCGGGCCGCCGAGCTGGTTGCCCTCCAAGCGCAGGACCTGCTGGGCAACCCGCTGGCCGGGCGGGTCGCGGCCTACCGGGGCGGCTATCTGGCCGAGGAACGGCGAGCGCTGGAACGCGACCTGCACTCCGGACGCCTGCTCGGCCTCGCCTCCACCTCCGCGCTGGAACTCGGCGTCGACGTCTCCGGTCTGGACGCCGTCCTGCTGGCCGGCTACCCGGGCACCCGGGCCTCGCTCTGGCAGCAGGCCGGCCGGGCCGGCCGGGAGGCGCAGGGCGCGCTGGCGGTGCTGATCGCCCGTGACGACCCGCTCGACACCTATCTGGTGCACCACCCGGAGGCGCTGTTCGCCAACCCGGTGGAGGCGACCGTGCTCGACCCGGACAACCCGCACGTCCTGGCTCCGCACCTGTGTGCCGCGGCGGCCGAACTGCCGATCACCGATACCGACCTCGACCTCTTCGGGCCGTCCACCGCCCCGCTGCTCCCCGTGCTGGAGCGGCGGGGGCTGCTCCGCCGACGCGCGGACGGCTCCTGGTACTGGACCCGGCGGGAGCGGGCGGCGGACGGGGTGGACCTGCGCGGCAGCGGCGGCAACCCCGTCCAGATCGTGGAGGCCCCCACCGGGCGGGTGCTCGGCACCGTCGACGCGGCAGCCGCACACACCACCGTGCACACCGGCGCCGTCCACCTGCACCAGGGACGCACCTACCTGGTGCAGGACCTCGACCTGGAGACCTCCGTCGCCCTGGTGGAGGCGGCCGATCCGCCCTACACCACGGCGGCCCGCGACATCACGTCGATCTCCGTGCTGTCGACCGACAGATCCGAGGAGTGGGGCGAGGCCCGGCTGAGCTTCGGTTCGGTCGAAGTGGTCAATCAGGTGGTGGGCTTCCTCCGCAAGCGCATCTCGACCGGCGAGGTCCTCGGCGAGACCAAGCTCGACCTGCCCCCGCGGACATTGCGGACGCGGGCGGTGTGGTGGTCGGTGACGGAGGACCAGCTCTTCGACGCCGAGATCCCGTTCGACCAGCTGCCGGGTGCCGCGCACGCCGCCGAGCACGCCTCGATCGGCCTGCTGCCGCTGTTCGCCACCTGCGACCGGTGGGACATCGGCGGCGTCTCGGTGCCGCTGCACCCGGACACCGGCCTGCCCACCGTGTTCGTCTACGACGGCCACTCCGGCGGAGCCGGCTTCGCCGAGCGCGGGTACACCCGGGCCGTGCAGTGGCTCACGGCCACCCGCGACGCCATCGCCGCCTGCGAGTGCGAGCGCGGCTGTCCGTCCTGCGTGCAGTCCCCCAAGTGCGGCAACGGGAACGACCCGCTGGACAAGGCGGCCGCCGTCCGGCTGCTGGACGTGCTGCTCGCGGGGGCGCCGACCGTCGGGGGCGGCTCGGACGGGGCGATACCGCGGTAGGGCCGGCTGCCACCGGTCGATCCGGGTGGGTCGCCGCGCCCGGACGGCAGCGGGCCGTTCCGCCCTGCTCGCCCCGGCCGCCCCGTCGGCTCCGCCGGGTCCTTCGGGTCCATCGGCAGAGGTGGAGGTGTCTCCGCCACTGGCCGGGGCCCAGACCGGGCCTGCCCGGGCCCGCGCCCGGGCAGGGCCGACCGGGAGACCGAGGTGACCCGCCGCCACCTCCACGACCACCTCGACGGCGTCCTCCTCCGGCTCGGGGGCGCAGGACACCAGGGAGGCACCGTGGGCCGCCGTGATCCGGGCAGCGCGGCTGCAACCCCCGTCGGGGTCGATCAGCAGGCGCTCGGCAGCTGCCAACGCCGCCAGGTCGGCGGCGGACTCCGCACGGTGGCGGGCCGCCACCGTGGCTCCCACCGCGAGCACGACGGCGAACACGGCGCAGCCGAGCATGCCCAGCGCGAGCAGCCAGACGGTGGCCGAGCCCGCATCGGGGGACACTCCGGGGGACGGCTCGGACGACAGGTCGTACGGACGGCCGGACGCGGCGGATCGCCTTCTCAGGACGGCCATGGCGTGCCGCCCTCCGCCCCGCTCGGCACGTCCTCGCGGGCGGCGACCGCGGAGGCTCCCAGCCGGACCGACAACGCCGCACCGATCCGGCCGGGGGCGGGGAAGGGCGCCTCGACGGTGACCCGCACGGTGTCGTCGTCCCGGGCGATCTCGACGGACGCACCGGGCGGAGCAGCCGCGCGGGCGGCCGCTGCCGCGTCGGAGTCCCCTCGTGCAGCCGCCCGCGCCGCGATCCGGGCGGCGTCGACGCAGCGGATCTGGCCTGCGGCGGCAATGAGGCCCCAGATCAGCGTGGCCATGAGCAGCACCATGGCCGGCATCGCCACCGCGGTCTCGGCGGTGGCCGTCCCGGCGTCGCGCGGCCTGCTGCTGCGGGCCGCCGCGGCCCGGCCCCGTCGACCCGGATGCGACGGGTCGCGCCGACGGCGGTCAGACCGCATGGAGGGCCCTGTCGAGCAGTTCCCCGAGCGCCCCGGAGACCGTCCCGCTCGTCACCACGCGGTAGAGGATCGCGGCGAAGGCACATGCCGCCACCGTGCCGATCGCGTACTCCGCCGTGGTCATACCGGCGTCCGGCGGGCCGACCACGGCACCGCGGATGCGCCGGGCGAGACGCCGTGCGAGGCGCGCACGGGCCACGGCGATGCGGCGCAGCCCGAGCGGGCGGCGGAGTTCGAGCTGTCTGCGGAGCCCGGGGGCTCGACGGCTCCGAGAGCCGGGCGGCGGAGCCACGGAGGTCGGGACGAGGGGCGCCGCGGCCGCCGGGTCGAGGGCTGCCTCGGTGGCGTCGGCCGTCGGGGACGGGAGGTCGGTCAGACGGACGGTGGGCTGGTACATCGCAGACTCCTTCTGGGAGGGCTCGGTTCGAGTCGGGGCGGGTGGGACGGGACGGCGCCTTTGGCGGGCGTAGCGTCAGATCCGCTGCGCGAAGAGGGCGGCGAGGCCCATGACGACCGGCGCGATGCCGATCAGGACGAAGGCAGGGAGGAAGCAGAGCCCGAGCGGAGCCGTGGCGAGCACGCCTGCGCGTCGGACCCTGGCGTGGGCGGCCCGGGCTGCGGTGGCCCGCTGCGCCTGGGCGAGGCCGCTCAGCGCGGCAGCCGGCGGCGTGCCGCTGCGGCTGGTCCTGACCATGCAACGGGCCAGCGGCGCCAGGGCCGGGCTGGTTGCCCCGAGTTGCTCCCAGCAGACCTCCGGCGGCGCTCCCAGCGCGAGTTGTGCGGCAGTCGCCGCCAGCCGGTCACGCATCGGGGAATCCAGGCCGGCCGCCACGGCAGCGGCCGCCGGGCCGGGCGAGGAGGCCGAGCCGAGGCAGGCGGCCAGCAGCTCCGCGGTGAGCGGCAACTGGCGCAGCAGGCGCTCCTCCTCGGCCACTGCCCGCCGCGCGGCTGCCGGTACGGGCCGGGGCAGCCAGCGGTAGGCGGCCGCGGCCGCCCCGGCCCCG
>NZ_JBEYFP010000432.1:0-5065 GCF_040634455.1 Kitasatospora sp. NPDC007106 | reverse complement strand
ACCACCCACACCCTCTCCCCCACCCCCCCGATCTCCCTATCTGCCTCCCCCAACAAACCCCCCCGCCCCCCCGCCCCCCCCCAGGTGGGCCGGGCGGCCGTCGGCCACCCCCGTACGAAGACCCAGTCGCCGACGCGAGGCGGCGGACCTCCCGAAAAGGTGTCAAGAATGGCAGTCGCCGTGCAGGGCGCTCCCGGCAAGAGCAGCCGCGGCCGCGAACCGCGTCCGGGCCTCGTGGAGCGCATCAAGCTCTCGTACAGCAAGTACTGGTACGCCTACGCCATGATCGCGCCGGTCGTGGTCGTGCTCGGCGTGCTGGTCGGCTACCCGCTCGTGCGCGGCGTCTACCTGACGCTCACCGACGCCACCAGCCTCAACACCGGCCGCCAGATCGGCGTCAACCACATCCCGGACAGCTTCAAGTTCGTCGGCCTGCACAACTACGCCGACGTGCTCTGGGGCCCCGGCTCGTACGACCGCTTCTGGTCGCACTTCGTGTGGACGATCGCCTGGACGGTCATCTGCGTCGTCCTGCACTACACCATCGGCCTGGCGCTGGCCATGCTGCTCAACCAGAAGCTCCGCGGCCGCGGCCTCTACCGCATGCTGCTGATCCTGCCCTGGGCCGTGCCGACCTTCGTCACCGTCTTCTCCTGGCGCCTGATGCTCGCCGACGGCGGCGCCATCAACGCCGTCCTCGGCTCGGTCGGCCTGCCCGAGCCCGGCTGGCTCTCCGACCCGTTCGCGCAGAAGGCCGCCGCCGTCGCCGTCAACACCTGGGTCGGCGTGCCCTTCATGATGGTCTCGCTCCTCGGCGGCCTGCAGTCCATCCCGGCCGAGCTGTACGAGGCCGCGGAGATGGACGGCGCCAGCCCCTGGCAGCGCTTCCGCTACGTCACCCTGCCGGGCCTGCGCACCGTCAGCAGCACCGTCGTCCTGCTCGGCGTGATCTGGACCTTCAACCAGTTCGCCGTCATCTTCCTGCTGTTCGGCAACGGCGCGCCCGACGCCCAGATCCTGGTCACCTGGGCCTACCGCCTCGGCTTCGGCCAGATGCCCCGCGACTACGCGCAGTCCGCCACCTACGGCGTCCTGCTGCTCTCGCTCCTGATCGTCTTCACCAGCTTCTACCGCCGTTGGCTCGCCCGCAACGAGCAGGCGAACGGCTGAGCGCCGCGAGCATCCAGCAGACCAGCGACATCCACGAGGCAGGTACCCCGATGACCACCACCACCGATCGACCGGCCGCCCGCCCCGCGGCCGCCCACGCCGCCCGCCCGGCCAAGGTCCGCAGCCGCGAGCAGCGCAGCCCCGTCGCCTCCGTGCTCAGCCACCTCGCGCTGATCACCGCCAGCCTGATCGCGCTCTTCCCCGTCGTCTACATCGCCTACATCTCGCTGGGCCCGGACGACATGGACTACCTGCACCCGGGGCAGATCCTCGGCAAGGCGACCCTGTCGAACTACGACAAGGTGCTCAACCACACCGACTTCTTCAGCTGGTTCGGCAACTCGGTGATCGTCGCCGGCGGCACCACGGTCGTCGGCGTCATGCTCGCCGCCAGCACCGGCTACGCCGTCTCCCGGATGCGCTTCGCCGGCCACAAGCAGCTGATGTGGACGCTGCTGGTGACCCAGATGTTCCCGATCGCCGTGCTGATCGTGCCGATGTACTACATCCTGTCCAACCTGCAGCTGCTGGACAGCTACCTCGGCCTGATCCTGGTCTACTCCGGCACCACCGTCCCGTACTGTGCCTGGCTGCTGAAGGGCTACTTCGACACCATCCCGGTGGAGATCGACGAGGCCGGCCGGGTCGACGGGCTCTCCCCGTTCGGCACCTTCTGGCGGCTGATCCTGCCGCTGGCCCGCCCGGGCCTGGCCGTCGCCGCCTTCTACTCCTTCCTCACCGCCTGGGCCGAGGTCGCCTTCGCCTCGACCTTCATGCTCAGCTCGGACAAGTACACGCTCGCGGTCGGCCTGCAGTCCTTCATCAGCGAGCACGACCACCAGTGGCAGCTGATGGCCACCACCTCGGTGCTCATCGCGCTGCCCGCCGCACTGGTCTTCTACCTCGTCCAGCGCCACCTCGTCACCGGACTCACCGCAGGTGCGGCCAAGTCCTGACGAACGCACGCACCGAACGGCCGGAGCACCCGCCGAGGCCGTCGGTCCGACGTACCGTCACACCACGCTCCGTTCGCCGCGATTCCCCAAGGGATGACTGACCCATGACCCAGAACCTGGCCGACGCCTCCCGGCCCGCCCCCGCTACCGCCGCCGAGCCCATCGCAGCGAGTGCGGGCGCGAGCAGAGGCTGGTGGCGGGACGCGGTCATCTACCAGGTGTACCCCCGCAGCTTCGCCGACTCCAACGGCGACGGCATGGGTGACCTGCCGGGCATCCGCAGCCGCCTGCCCTACCTGCGCGACCTCGGCGTCGACGCGGTCTGGCTCTCCCCCTTCTACGCCTCCCCGCAGGCTGACGCCGGCTACGACGTCTCCGACTACCGCGCGGTCGACCCGATGTTCGGCACCCTGCTGGACGCCGACGGGCTGATCCGCGACGCGCACGCGCTCGGCCTGCGGATCATCGTCGACCTCGTCCCCAACCACTCCTCCGACCAGCACGAGTGGTTCCAGCGCGCGCTGCGCGAGGGCCCCGGCTCCCCGCTGCGCGACCGCTACCACTTCCGCCCCGGCAAGGGCGAGAACGGCGAGCTGCCGCCCAACAACTGGGAGTCGATCTTCGGCGGCCCGGCCTGGACCCGCTCCGTCAACCCGGACGGCACCCCGGGCGAGTGGTACCTGCACCTCTTCGCCCCCGAGCAGCCCGACTTCAACTGGGAGAACCGGGCCGTCGCCGACGAGTTCCGCTCGATCCTGCGGTTCTGGCTGGACATGGGCGTCGACGGCTTCCGGATCGACGTCGCGCACGGCATGGTCAAGCAGGCCGGCCTGCCCGACATCGGCGGCGAGGGCGACCAGCTCAAGCTGCTCGGCAACGACGTGATGCCCTTCTTCGACCAGGACGGCGTCCACGAGATCTACCGCGACTGGCGCAAGATCCTCGACGAGTACCCGGGCCAGCGGATCGGCGTCGCCGAGGCCTGGACTCCGACCGTCCAGCGCACCGCCAACTACGTCCGCCCCGACGAGCTGCACCAGGCGTTCAACTTCCAGTACCTGGGCACCTCCTGGTCCGCGGACGAGCTGCGCGAGGTGATCGACGTCTCGCTCGACTCGATGCGCCCGGTCGGCGCCCCCACCACCTGGGTGCTCTCCAACCACGACGTCACCCGGCACGCCACCCGCTTCGCCAACGAGCCCGGCCTCGGCACCCAGATCCGCACCGCCGGCGACCGCGAGCTCGGCCTGCGCCGCGCCCGCGCCGCCAGCCTGCTGATGCTGGCCCTGCCCGGCTCCGCCTACGTCTACCAGGGCGAGGAGCTCGGCCTGCCGGACGTCACCGACCTGCCGGACGAGGTCCGCCAGGACCCGTCCTTCCTGCGCGCCTCCGGCCAGGACGGCTTCCGCGACGGCTGCCGGGTGCCGATCCCGTGGTCCGGCACCGAGGCCCCGTACGGCTTCGGTCCCGCCGCGGGCGGTCCGAGCTGGCTGCCGCAGCCCGCCGAGTGGGCCGACCTCAGCGTGGAGGTCCAGACCGGCGACCCGACCTCCACCCTGGAGCTCTACCGCTCCGCGCTGGCCGTCCGCCGCGAGCACCCCGCGCTCGGCGCCGGCACCGAGGTGACCTGGCTGGACGCGCCGGAGGGCGTGCTCGCCTTCCGCCGGGACAGCGCGCAGGGCTCCTTCGTCTGCACCTCCAACACCACCGCTGCGCCGGTCCGGATGGCCGCTCCCGGACGTATCCTGCTGTCCTCCGCGGACACCGAGGCCGTGGACGGAGAGATTCTGCTGGCAGCGGACAGCACCGTATGGTGGGCGGTCTGAGATGGTTGCAATAGGCTCTGGGATCGTGACTACGGCGCGACTCTCGGACATCGCGGCGCAGGCGGGGGTCAGTGAAGCCACCGTCAGCCGCGTCCTCAACGGCAAGGCGGGCGTCTCCGCGACCACCCGCCAGACCGTACTGGCCGCTCTCGACGTGCTCGGGTACGAGAGGCCGACCCGGCTGCGGCAGCGCAGTGCGGGTCTGATCGGCCTGATCATCCCGGAGCTGAACAACCCGATCTTCCCGGCGCTCGCGCAGGTGATCGAGCAGGTGCTCAGCCGGCACGGCTACACGCCGGTGCTGTGCACCCAGACCCCCGGCGGCTCCACCGAGGACGAACTCGTGGAACTGCTGGTGGAGCGGGGGGTGTCCGGCATCGTGTTCGTCTCCGGACTGCACGCCGACACCACCGCCGACCACGAGCGGTACAACAAGCTGATCGGCCGCCAGGTGCCGTTCGTGATGATCAACGGCTACAGCGAGCGGATCGCCGCGCCGTTCATCTCCCCGGACGACCGCGCCGCGATGTGGATGGCCGTCCAGCACCTGGTCGAGCTCGGCCACACCAAGATCGGCCTCGCGATCGGGCAGCGGCGCTTCGTGCCGGTGCTCCGGAAGGTCGAGGGCTTCCGGGCGGCCGTGCAGGAACTGCTCGGCGTGACCGAGGAGGAGGCCGACGGCTGGATCCACCACACGCTGTTCAGCGTGGAGGGCGGGCACGCCGCGGCCGGCGTGCTGCTCGACAAGGGCTGCACGGCGATCGTGTGCGGCAGCGACATGATGGCGCTCGGCGCGATCCGGGCGGCCCGGCAGCGCGGCCTCGCGGTACCGCAGGACGTCTCGGTGGTCGGGTTCGACGACTCGCCGTTGATAGCGTTCACCGAACCGCCGCTGACCACGATCCGCCAGCCGGTGGAGGCCATGGCCATCGCGGCCGTGGACGCCCTGCTGGAGGAGGTCGGCGGCAACCCCGCGCAGCGCGCGGAGTTCATGTTCCAGCCGGAGCTCGTGATGCGCGGCTCCACCGGGGCCAGCGTGCGCTGACCCCCGCCACCGGGCCCGACGGGCCCGAGGCACACCCCTGCGGCCCCGGAGAGAGGGCTCTCCGGGGC
>NZ_JBEYFP010000431.1:0-5070 GCF_040634455.1 Kitasatospora sp. NPDC007106 | reverse complement strand
GGCCTCCGGGCCGCCGCGGGGGCGGGACCGGGGCGCCCGTGCGGGCCCTGGCGGGGATGGGGCGGTGGGTCAGTGCTGCCAGACCTTGACGTAGTCCACCTGCATGTCGGTGTCGGCGGTCACGGTGTCGGTCGTGTAGACGCCGTTGTTGAGGATCAGGTAGTGCGGGCTGCTGGTGATGCCCGTGGTGATCTGACCGACCTTCTTGCCGTCGTAGTAGTAGGTCACCGAACCGGGCGCCCACTCGGCGCCGTAGGTGTGCCAGCCGGTGTAGTCGCCGGGTGCGCAGCTGCCGGGGCCGCCGGAGGGCGAGTGGTAGTGGTAGCAGGCCTGGCCGCCCAGGCCCTCCATCACGTCCATCTCGCCGTCGGTCGGCCAGCTCTGGCCGTCCGTCCAGAAGGCCGGCCAGTTGGAGATCTTGCCGCCGCTGCCGGGCAGGTAGATCCGGGCCTCGAAGGCGCCGTAGGTGAACTGCGCCTTGCCGTTGCTCTGCACCATGCCCGAGGTGTACGGGAAGGACTTGCCGTTCGCCGTCGCGGCCTTCGCCGTGGCCGTCAGGTGCAGGTTGCCGCCGCTGACGGTCGCCTGCGAGGGCGCGTATGCGGCCTTCTCGTAGGAGTTCACGGGCGGGGTGGTGCAGGTCGCGCAGCCGAGCCAGTTCGCCGTCCACTTGGCGGAGTCGACCGAGGTGCCGTTGAAGTCGTCGGCGAAGACCTGGCGCCAGCTGCCCGCGATGCCCAGCGGGCCGCCGGTGCCGGGCGCGGTGGTCGCGGACGCCGAGGCGGTCGGGGTGGCGGTGGCGCTCGCGGACGGCGTCTGCGTGGCGCTCGCGGAGGTGCTGGGCGCGGCGGGCGTGGTCGGCGCGGTGCTCGCCGGGGCGGAGCTGCTCGCGGCGGCCGTCGGGGTCGGCGAGGCCGAGGTGGCCGGAGCAGACGGCGTCGGGTTCGGGGTCGTCACCGTGCTGCCGTCGGAGGTGAACGCCTTCTTCGGCGCCAGGTTGTGCCAGACGTTGTTCGCCTTGTAGGCGACGAACACGGTGTAGGCGCCGGCCGGGAACGTCCGGCTCTTGGGTACGAAGGTCTGCTGCGCCGAGGTCAGTGTGGTCGGGATCGCGCCGGCGAAGTCGTAGTTGGCGCCGCTCGAGGAGCGGACCGCGACGGTCAGCGCCTGGACGGCGGTCTGCTGGGTGGCGTGCACCTTGGCGGTGGCCGTCACCGTGGCGCCGGCGGAGGGTGCAGCGGGGGTGAGCGTCAGCGAGTCGACGACGACGGGGTCGGACGAGCCGCCCGGGGCGGCCCAGGCTGCGGCGCCGGTTCCGACGGCGGCGACGGCGAGTCCGAGGGCGGCGGCCCGGCGGGCGGTGAGTCGCGTGGTGCGGCGGTGCTTCGAGTTTCTGGGCATGGGGTGGGGGAACCTTTCGTACCCCCCTGCGGATGTGGCCCGCCCTTCCGAGACCGGAGGCGGACCGCTCAGCGCCAGAGCCTGCGCGACGGCCCGTCGGCGGCGCAAGCCCGCTGCACCGGCCGTACGGCGTCCCGATCGCGTGTACACGCCCAAAATCCCAGGTGGGGCGGCATGGCCGGGTGGTTGCTGTGATCTCGGGCACAGGAGGTTTATGTCCGAATTGATGCGAGTTGCCAGGGAATTGGGTGGTATCGGAGGTGCCTGCGGAGCGTCCCTGATGGCGCCTCACCCGTGCCGCGCCCCCGCTGTGCCGGGCCCGCGCTCCCGTGCTCCGCCCCCTGCGCCTGGCCCGGGGCCGCCGTATGCCGTCCCCTTGAGGGGCGCCCGGGGGCGGTGCGGACCACCCGCCTCCCGGGCGACCAGACACCGCCCCGGGCGGCGCGCCGGGCGCCGCACGGGACACCCGTCCTGGACGGGCTCACGCCAGCAGGTTCACCCCGGCCTCGAAGACCCGCGGCAGTCGGGCCGCGAGCGGCACGATCCGCGGGGCCAGCACCGGCCGCTGCCGCGCCCACAGCAGCGCGCCGGTCAGCAGCCGGTAGCTGCGCGAGGCGCGCCGCCACGCCCGCTCGTACGCCTCCGGCCGGCCCGTCCGCACGCAACGCACCAGCTCGTCCGCGCAGGCCAGGGCCACCGACAGGCCCTCCCCGGTGAGCGCGTCCAGGTAGCCCGCCGCGTCGCCCACCAGCAGCACCCGCCCGGCGACCCGCGTCCGGACCCGCTGGTGCAGCGGCCCCGCGCCGCGCACCGCCGTGCCCGCCCCGGCCGGCAGTCGCGCCGCCAGCAGCGGGAACCGTGCCAACTGCTCGTCGAACGGCGCCCGGTCGCAGGTCAGCAGCGCCACACCCACCAGCTCCGGGCCGAGCGGGGTGACGTACGCCTCCGCCCGCGCCGACCAGTGCACCTCCACCGACCCGGACCACGGCGCCACCGGGTAGTGCCGACGCAGCCCGTACCGGACGGCGCGGCCCGGCGGCGGCGGCTGGTGCAAACCGAGGGCGCGCCGGACGGGGGAGTGCAGCCCGTCCGCGGCGACCAGGTGTCGGGCCGTCAGTCCGGCCGCCCGCACCGCGTGCGGGCCGACGTCCACCGCGCCGACCCGCAGCGGCAGCACCCGCACGCCGAGCTCCGCGGCCCGCGTTGCCAGCGCCGCGTGCAGCACCGTGCGCCGCACCCCGAGACCGTGCCCCGCGCGGAACCGTGCCTCGGCGGCCCGCGTCCCGGTCGCCTCCAGGTAGCGGATGCCGTGGAAGGCGTGGCCCTCCGGCGCCACGCCGAGCCCCGCCAGCGCCCGGACGGCGGCCGGCATCAGACCCTCCCCACAGGCCTTGTCCACCGGCGTCGGACGCGGCTCGGCCACCACCACCTCCAGGCCCGCGAGCGCCCCGTGCACGGCGGTGGCCAGCCCGGCCGGGCCGCCGCCCACCACCAGCAGGTCGATCACCGGGCGACCGCCGGCACCACCCCGCCGAGCGCGGCCTCCTCGCAGCGGATGCGCACGCCGAGCAGCCACAGGTTCAGCACCGTGAAGGCGCCCGCCGTCAGCCACGCCGAGTGCACCAGCGGCAGCGCCGCCCCCTCCACCACCACCGCCAGGTAGTTCGGGTGCCGCAGCCACCGGTACGGGCCGCGGGTGACCAGCGGCAGGCCCGGTACCACGATCACCCGGGTGTTCCAGCGCGGCCCGAGCGAGGCGATGCACCACCAGCGCAGCCCCTGCGCGGCGAGCACCAGCAGCAGCATCGGCACACCCAGCGCGGGCACGAACGGCCGTGCCAGCAGCGCCGGTTCGAGCAGACAGCCGACCAGCAGCGCCTTGTGCAGCAGCACCATCGGCGGGTAGTGGCCGCGGCCGTGCTCGGTGCCGCCGCGGGCGAGGCTCCAGGCGGCGTTGCGGCGGGCGACCACGAGTTCGACGAGCCGCTCGGCGGCGACCAGCAGGACGAGCAGGGAGTACCAGGACATCGGGCCTCGATCACCAGCGGAGCAGGACGAGTTCGGACGAGAAGCCGGGCCCCAGCGCGAGCACCAGGCCGGCGGAGCCGGGCGGCGGGGGGCCGTCCGCCTGGACGTCGCGCAGGATGTGCAGCACCGAGGCGGAGGACAGGTTGCCCACCCGGGCCAGCGAGCGGCGGCTCGGCGTGAGCGCGGACTCCGGCAGGCCCAGCGCCTCCCCGAGAGCGTCCAGCACCTTCGGCCCGCCCGGGTGGCAGATCCAGGCGGCCACCTCGTCCGGCTTCAGGTCGTGCTCGGCGAGGAACGCCTCGACCTCCTCGGCCACGTGCAGCCCGGCCAGCTCCGGCAGCGCTCCGCCGAGGACGATCCGGAACCCGCGGTCGCCGATGTCCCACCCCAGCAGGTGCCCGGTGCCGGGGTACAGGCGGCTGCGGGTCGCCACCACCCGCGGACCGGGGGAGTCGTGGAAGTGCGGATGCTCCGGGCCGACCGCCAGCAGCGCGCCCGCACCGTCCCCGAACAGCGCCGAGGCCACCAGGTTGGCGGTGGAGGCGTCCGAGCGCTGCAGGGTCAGCGAGCACAGCTCGGTGGAGAGCAGCAGCGCGGCATGGCCGGGCCGGCCCGCCAGGTAGTCGTGCAGCCGGGCCAGTCCGGCCGCGCCCGCCGCACAGCCCAGCCCGAAGACGGGGAGCCGGCGGACGTCCTGCCGCAGCCCGAGCGGGCCGGCCAGTCGGGCTTCCAGCGACGGTGCCGCGATCCCGGTGACCGAGGTCGACACCACCAGCTCGATCTCCTCGGCGGCCAGCCCGGACTCCGCCAGCACCGTTCGCGCGGCCCGCTCGCCGAGCTCCAGGGCGGCGGCGATGAACGCGTCGTTGGCCTGCCCGAAGCCGTCGATGCCCGCGTACCGCTCCAGCGGCAGCGCCAGATGACGGGTCGCCACCCCGGCCCCGGCGTGCAGCCGCTCCAGCACCGCCCGGTCCGCGTCCGGCGGCAGGCAGAGCGCCGCCAGCGCCTCGGTGATCTCCTCCTGCCGGTAGCGGTGGACCGGCAGCACCCCGCTCACCGCCACAATTCGGGTCATCGGCTCAGCATAGGGAGGATTCGGTCTTATGTGGCGAAAGGGGGACTCTTGGGCGCGCCCGATTCGCTGTTCGGGGGTCGTGTCGCGTAGGTGATGCCGTGTCACTGTCGGGAGAGGGTGTTGGGTGGTGCGTGTGCTATGCCTTGGCGTTGGGGAGTCGCCGTTGCGGGAGTGATGGGGTGTAACCGTTGCGGGAGTGATGGGGCGTAACCGTTGCTGTTGTGATGGTGTGTAACTGGAGCGATGGGGTGCCTGCGGTGCGGCCCGCTGTCACACCGGGGCGGCCGGTTGCTCTTGTGATGGTGTGTAACCGAATGGAGAGCCTCTCGGCGCGGTGTGCCCCCGGCACCCGTCCCCCACCCGTAGCCACCGTGATGGCGTGTAACCGGAGGGACGGCCTGTCCGCTCCGCGAGCCCGCCTTCCTCGGGCTACGACCACGGCGGCGCGCCCCGCCCGGTCCCACCCCGCTCCCGCGTGCCGTTGCGGGGCGAACCGCCGGCGAGGCCCTAACCTGACGGCATGTCCAGTGGGATGGACGCGGCGGCGGCCGGGCGGTGGATCCGCC
>NZ_JBEYFP010000430.1:0-5073 GCF_040634455.1 Kitasatospora sp. NPDC007106 | reverse complement strand
CGCGGCGACGGCCGGGCCGGTCCGGTGGGTCGGCCGGTCCGTCGGGCCCGGCCTGTCCGTCCGGCTCGTCCTGCGGTGCGTCGGGCACGGTTCCCCCTGGTGTCGGTCGGGTCGTCAGGTGTGGTCGAGCGCACCAGGAGCCCGGGCACGAGGGCAAGATCGATTGCCCTGATCGCCCATGGTCGTCCGCAATTCTCCGCGCCGGATCGTTACCGACGGACGGACTGTCGGAGGGGTGTGGCACAGTGCCGCGCATGGAGAACGACCTGCACGGCGAGGCCCTGATCGAACGCGTCATCGCCAAGGTGAGCAAGGACGGCTGGGAGACGGCCGACATGCCGGACCTCGACGACGAGCCGGTGCCGCTGCCCGCCGAGACCCTCGCCGCCCTCCGGCTGCCGGACGGCCGGCCGCTGCCGCCGAGCCTGCGGCGCTGGCTGGCCTTCGACTCCTCGTTGCCGGTCGGGCTCGGCTGGTACCCGGAGGCCCTGGCGCCCGACCTCGCGGGCGCCGCGCTCTCGGAGACCGTGGACGAGCTGTACGGCTTCGGCAGCAGCGAGGAGGTGTGGTCGAAGATGTTCGCCGAGTTCGAGCCGCTGCTGCCGGGCCGCTGCCTGCCGCTGGTGGGCGGCTGCGACTCGCGTCGGCTGCTGTACCTCGGCGAGCCGGACTCGGCGGGGGAGTACCCCGTCCTGGTCACCGACATGGACGACCTTCCGTACGTGGCGGTGATGTACCCGGGGCTGGACGTGTACCTCGCCGACGAGGCCGGCCTCCTCGACCTGGACTTCGACACCTACACCGGGCTGATGGACCATCCGGTCTACGGCGCCCGGATGCGGGAGCACGCCGAGCGGACCCGGCTGGGCGCCGAGGGGCTGGAGATCCAGGACCTGTACGCCCCGGAGGCCGACGCGGAGGAGTCCTGACGGTCCGTGGGTGGTGCCCGGCGCCCGCCGGACCCGGCGGGCCATCCCGCGGACCCGCTCCGCAGGTGGGGTGATTCGTGCCGATCTAGCATCGTTCGAGAACGGACTTGGCGCGGCGTCAGGCCGCGCCGGTCCGCACCGCTGCCGTCCCCGGGCAGCGGACCCTTCTCGAAAGGACCCACCGCCGTGCGCGTGCCCACCCCCGCGAGACTCCTCCTGCCGGCGCTGAGCGCCGCCCTGGCCGTGCCGCTGCTGACCGCCGCGCCCTCGGCGGCCGCCGCCCCGGCCGGCTTCGGCGCGGTCGTGCAGTTCAAGAGCGCCAAGTTCGGCACGTGCGTCTACGACACGCCCGGCGGCGGGAACAACTACCGGCTGCAGGACTGCCACGAGGACGACCTGCGGCAGCAGTTCGCCCGCGAGGTGCTCGGCGACGGCTCGGTCGTCTACAAGGGCGTCGCCTCCGGCCAGTGCCTGGACAACAACGGCACCGCCGCCTATGCCCACAACTGCAACACCAGCGGCTACCAGCACTGGTGGGAGAAGAACAAGGCCGGCCCGGTGATCACCCTGCAGAACCAGCAGACCCTGCAGTGCCTGGACACCGACGGCGACTACGTCTACGTCCACGACTGCGGCGAGCTGACCAACCCGAACCAGCGCTGGCAGATCGTCACCCTGGCCTCCTGACGGGGCTCCCACCGGCGCCCGGACCCGCACGCGCCCGCCGTGCGGCCCGGGCGCCGGGGTACGTCCCCGAGCTTTCCCGTGCGTCCCGGTGGTGGCCGCCCGCATCACCCGTTCGGGGGGCCGTGCGCCGGCTCGGGAACAACCGTGATCGCCGCGGGATTGTCCCCGGTGTACGGGACACCGGCCGAAGGGGAGCAACCATGTCCACGCTGACCGTCCGTTACATCGGCGGCCCGACCGCCGTCCTGGAGCTCGGCGGGCTCCGACTGCTCACCGATCCGACCTTCGACGGGCCCGGCTCCCACCCGGTCGGCGCCCGGACGCTCACCAAGACCGCCGGCCCCGGGCTGCCGCTCGCCGAGATCGGGCCGGTGGACGCCGTGCTGCTCTCGCACGACCACCACCCGGACAACCTGGACGCCTCCGGGCGCGAGCTGGTCACCGGTGGCGCGGTGCGGACGGTGCTCTCCACCGGATCCGCGGCCGACCGGCTCGGCGGGGCCGTCCGGGCGCTGCCGAACTGGGAGCACACCGTGCTGGCCCGGCCCGACGGCGGCTCGCTCCGGGTCACCGGCGTGCCCGCCCTGCACGGGCCGCAGGGCAGCGAGCCGCTGGTCGGCGAGGTCACCGGCTTCGTGCTGTCCGGCGGCGGCCTGCCCACCGTCTACGTCAGCGGGGACAACGCCTCGCTGGACATCGTCCGCGAGGTCGCCGACCGGGTCGGCCCGGTCGACGTGGCGCTGCTCTTCGCCGGTGCCGCCCGCACCCCGCTGATCCCGGACGCACCCCTCACCCTCACCAGCGCCCAGGCCGCCGAGGCCGCCGCGATCCTCGGCGCCCGCCGCGTCGTCCCGCTGCACTTCGAGCACTGGACGCACTTCACCGAGGACGGCGACTCGCTCGCCAAGGCCTTCGACGCGGCCGGCCTGGGCGACCGCCTGCACCGGCTCGCGCCCGGCGGCCTCGTCCGGTTCTGAGCCCGGCCTGCCGGGGATCCGTTCGGCGGCGGTCGTTCGGCGGCGGCCCGAACGACGGCGGCCCGTGCGACGGCGGTCGGTGCCGCTGCCGTACGGGCCGTTCCGGAACCTCAGGTCACTGCGCCGGGTCGATCTCGGGGCGGGCCGTCAGGGAGCTGCCGGAGGCGCGCAGCATCTCGTCCCGCGGGACGACCTTGATCCGCTCGCGGCCCTCGCGCTCGCCGAGCGCCCGCTCGTGGGCGTCCAGCTGCTGCCAGCCCTCCCAGGTGGTGTAGTCGACGCCGCGCTCCTCCAGGAAGGCCACCACGGCGTCCTCCGCCGGAGACCCGGCGGGCCGCAGCAGGCCGGCGCGGTGGTCCGCGACCAGGCAGGCGACGGTCTCGTTGGCATCGCCCTTGGTGTGGCCGATCAGGCCGACCGGGCCGCGCTTGACCCACCCCGTGACGTACGTCGAGGGCAGGTGCGCCCCGGCCTCCAGCACCCGGCCGGCCTCGTGCGGGACGGTCGCCGTCATGGCGTCGAAGGGCAGCTTGGGCAGCTCGTCCGAGCGGTAGCCGACGGCGCGGTACACCGCCTGGACGTCCCAGTCGCGGAAGATGCCGGTGCCCGTGGTGTCGCCGGTGCCGTCGAGGGCGGTGCGCTCGGTGCGCAGGCCGACCACCCGGCCGTCCTCGCCGAGGACCTCCACGGGCGACTCGAAGAAGTGCAGGTGGATGCGGTGCGGGCGGTCGCCGATGTCGCGGATCGCCCAGTTCTCCAGGGTGGACGCCACCATGTCGGCCTGCTTGTTGCCGCGGCGGGTGGCGATCGAGCCCTCGTCGTAGTCGATGTCCTCCGGGTCGACGACCACCTCGATGGTGGGGGAGTGGTCGAGCTCGCGCAGCTCCATCGGGCTGAACTTCGCCTGGGCCGGGCCGCGCCGCCCGAAGACGTGGATCTCCACCGCCCGGTTGGCGGCCAGTCCGTCGTACACGTTGGCCGGGATCTCGGTGGGCAGCAGTTCGTCCGCCGTCTTGGCCAGGATGCGGGCCACGTCGAGGGCGACGTTGCCGACGCCGAGCACGGCGACCTTCTCGGCCTCCAGCGGCCAGCTGCGGGGCACGTCCGGGTGGCCGTCGTACCAGGAGACGAAGTCGGCGGCGCCGTACGAACCGTCGAGGTCGATCCCGGGTATCCCGAGGTCGCGGTCGGCCACCGCGCCGGTGGCGAAGACCACGGCGTCGTAGAAGCGGTGCAGCTCCTCCAGGGCGAGGTCGCCCGGGTAGTCGACGTTGCCGAAGAAGCGGACCTGCGGCTTGTCGAGCACCTGGTGCAGGGCGGTCACGATGCCCTTGATCCGCGGGTGGTCGGGCGCCACGCCGTAGCGGATCAGCCCGAACGGGGCGGGCAGCCGCTCCAGGATGTCGATCGAGACACCCGGGTCGGCGGCGACCTCGGACTTGAGCAGGGCGTCGGCCGCGTAGACGCCGGCGGGGCCGGCTCCGACGATCGCGACCCGGACGGGGCGGGACATGGCGGCATCCTTCGGCAGGGGCGGGCCGCGGACGGCCCGGGAACGGACGGCGGAGAGGTTTCCGAATGCCACCTTCGCTGCTCTGGACGTTCCGCGGTACATACCTCTGCTTTATGTACCCATAGGTTTGACTTATGGGTGGCCCGGGCGCCTTCCCGGATCCATCGGCCGGCGGTCGCGCCCCGCCGCCGCGCAACGCTACCGCCGCCACGCTCCGCGGGGCCGTCCCGGTCACTTAGTTCAGGGCTCGACAAAAGTGGGGCGGCGTTGTTGGATTCCTGGAGGGTGCCTCCGCCGTAGGTGTCCCCGGCCGCGTGGTGGCGCCGTTCGTCGATCCGTCCCGTGTCCGCAGAGGAGCGCCATGACCGCCGCAGTGACCGAGGAACCCGCCGGGGCCGGCCGGGGAGAGGAGGGGCGCGCCGCGCAGGAGCTGGCCGAGCGGCGGGTCCGCCGGGCGCTCGGGGCGGTGGAGGTGGTCGGCGGGAGGGCCCTGCACGGGGGGCTCTACAACTCCGCCCGGCTGGTCGAACTCGCCGACGGCCGGCGCCTGGTGCTCAAGGCCGCGCCGCCCGCCGACGCGCCCGCGCTCACCCACGAGCAGGGCCTGCTCGGCACCGAGACGCTCTTCCACCGCCTCGCCGCCGCCACGGGCGCCCCCGTCCCCGCCGTCCTGCACCACGAACCGGCCGGCCCGGACACCCCCGGCGAATGGCTGCTGCTGGAGTACCTCGACGGCGACACCTGGGACGAGCTGCGTGACGGCCTGACCAGGGACCAGCGGGCGCCGCTGCGACGCCAGTTGGGCGCCGTCGCCGCCCGGATCGCGGGTGCCACCGGCCCGTGCTTCGGCTACCCCCAACCCGTCGCCGGTCTGCAGGGCGCCGACTGGCCGACGGCCTTCGCCGGGATGCTGCGCGCCGTGCTCGGCGACGCCGAGCGGTTCGGCGTCCCGCTCCCCGCGCCGGCC
>NZ_JBEYFP010000429.1:0-5124 GCF_040634455.1 Kitasatospora sp. NPDC007106 | reverse complement strand
CTCCAGCCACGGGTCGTCGGCGACGGCCTCGCCGTAGCCGGCCACCGCCTCGGCGGGGGAGACCCCGGCGGGCGGCCCGGCCGGGGCGGCCGCCGGCTCGCCGTGACGGGTGCCGAGGACGGCGCGCAGCGGGCGGGCGCCCGGGTGGAAGGCCAGCTCGGCCTCCAGCACCTGCCCGGTCGGCAGGGCGGTCTCGGGTGCCCGGCCGGGGCTGCCGAAGGAGAGCAGCAGGGCCGGGCGGCCGGTCTTGGTGCCGCGCAGCCAGATCCGGCGGGTGGTCAGCCGGTCGTCGGCGGTGTCGCGGCTGCCGAGGACGTGCCAGCGGTCGCGGACCGTCGGGCCGGCCAGCACCTCGTCCGCGCCGGTGCTGAACCCGACCCGGGTGCGGACCGTGGCGGCGAGCGGCGCGGGCAGTTCGTCCACCCGGCCGTAGGCGCCGGCCAGCAGGTGCAGCAGGGCGTACTCCTCCAGCTGGGAGTCCTGCGGGGTGTGGGCGAGCTCGCGGGCGCGGGCGGCCAGGCCCGGTGCCTGGGCGTCGACCATCCGGGCCGCGACCTCCTCCCAGCCGCCGGGGGCGGTGCTGTCGGCCAGGCCGCGCCGGACGGCGTCCGAGAGCCGCAGCCGCAGCTCCTGCGCGCCGGCGGCGACCCGGGCGGCGCGCTGCGCGGCCCGCCGGCGCGCCGCCGGGTCGTCCGCGGAGGACTCCCGGCGCTCCTGCTGCCGGACGGCCCGCTGCTCGGCGGCGCCCTGACGCCTGGCCAGCCATTCGGCCACCCACCCGGGCTGCGCCGCCGCCTCGGCGACCGCCGGGGAGCCGGCGCTCCACAGCAGCAGCAGGCCGAGCACGTGCTTGCACGGGAACTTCCGGCTGGGGCAGGTGCACTTGTACGCCGGCCCGGAGAGGTCGACGCAGGGGAAGTACGGCGTCTTCCCGCTGCCCTTGCAGGCGCCCCACAGCGCGCCGCCGCCCCAGCCCGCGTCCGACCACGGCGCGGGCGCGGACAGCTTGCCGGCCGCCTTCAGCGACGCCTGGTCCGGCGCGAGCGACAGGACGTGTTCGTTGCTCCAGCGTTCCTCCATGCCGACGACGCTAGGACGGGCCACTGACATCCGGTCCGGTCGAACTGACGGCCGGTCACCGCGGCGTCCCGGCTTGTCAGTGGGCTCGTGCATGGTGGTTCCAGCAGGCCGGAAGGGCGTACGAAGAAGCCCGTCCCGGCCCTGCCGCACCGCGTTCCGGCGGGCCGTCCGCGGCCGTCCCGTCCGCCGCGCACCCGTCCCCGTGCCCTGCCCGCACCCTGCCACAGCCATGCCCGGCGGCCGTACCCAGGAGATGTCGATGACCACCGAGACGACCACCCGTACGAGTGAAGTCCTCCGCCTCCACGCCGAGGACGCCTTCGCCGCCGAGCTCGCCGCGCTCGCCGCCGCCGACGACCGCCCCCGCCCCGCCCGCTGGCGGCTCTCGCCCTGGGCCGTCGCCACCTACCTGCTCGGCGGCACGCTGCCCGACGGCACCGTGATCACCCCCAAGTACATCGGCCCGCGCCGGGTGGTCGAGGTCGCCGTCACCACCCTGGCCACCGACCGGGCCCTGCTGCTGCTCGGCGTGCCCGGCACCGCCAAGACCTGGGTCTCCGAGCACCTCGCCGCCGCCGTCAGCGGCGACTCCACCCTGCTCGTCCAGGGCACCGCCGGCACTCCCGAGGAGGCCGTCCGCTACGGCTGGAACTACGCCCAGCTGCTCGCCAACGGCCCCAGCCGGCAGGCCCTGGTGCCCTCCCCGGTCATGCGGGCGATGGCCGACGGCAAGATCGCCCGCGTCGAGGAGCTCACCCGCATCCCGGCCGACGTCCAGGACAGCCTGATCACCATCCTGTCCGAGAAGACCCTGCCGGTGCCGGAACTCGGCGACGAGACGCAGGCCGTCCGCGGCTTCAACCTGATCGCCACCGCCAACGACCGCGACCGCGGCGTCAACGACCTCTCCTCCGCGCTGCGCCGCCGCTTCAACACCGTCGTGCTGCCGCTGCCCGCCACGCTCGACGAGGAGGTCGACATCGTCGGCCGCCGGGTCAACCAGCTCGGCCGCTCCCTCGACCTGCCCGAGCTGCCCACCGGCGCCGAGGAGATCCGCCGCGTCGTCACCGTCTTCCGCGAGCTGCGCTCCGGCGTCACCGCCGACGGCCGCACCAAGGTCAAGACGCCCAGCGGCACCCTCTCCACCGCCGAGGCGATCTCGGTGCTCACCAACGGCCTCGCCCTCGCCACCCACTTCGGCGACGGCATGCTCCGCGCCGGTGACGTCACGGCCGGCATCGTCGGCGCCGTCGTCCGCGACCCGGTCGCCGACCGCACGGTCTGGCACGAGTACGTCGAGGGCGTGCTCCGCGAGCGGGACGGCTGGAAGGACTTCTACCGCGCCGCCCGCGAGCACGCGCACTGACCCGGCCGCCGCGGCCCCAGCCCACCGAGAGAACCATCCGAGAGCGAGGTCCACGACCATGAGCGCAGAGGTCACCCTGCTCGGCGTCCGCCACCACGGGCCCGGCTCCGCCCGCGCGGTGGCCGCCGCCCTGGAGCAGCTGAAGCCCGACGCGGTGCTGATCGAGGGCCCGCCGGAGGCCGACGCGATCGCCGCGCTCGCCGCGGACAAGGAGATGCAGCCTCCGGTCGCCCTGCTCGCCCACGTCGTCGACGACCCGGCCAGGGCCGCCTTCTGGCCGTTCGCCGTGTTCTCCCCCGAGTGGGTGGCCCTGCGGTACGCCGCCGACCACGACGTCCCGGTCCGCTTCGTCGACCTGCCCGCGGCGCACACCTTCGCGCTCGCCGAAGCCCCGTCGGGCGTGCCGGGGGGCACGTCCGGCGAGGCGGCGGAGGCGGAGGGCGGCATCGGCGACCCGATCGCCGCCCTCGCCGAGGCCGCCGGCCACGACGACCCCGAGCGCTGGTGGGAGGACGTCGTCGAGCACCGCGCCCCCGACGGGGACGCCCTCGCGCCCTTCGCCGCGGTCGCCGAGGCCATGACCGCGCTGCGCGAGACCGCCCCGGCCGGGCCGCGCGCCCGCCGCGACGACCTGCGCGAGGCGTACATGCGCCAGCAGATCCGCGCCGCCCGCCGGGCCGGCCACCGCCGGATCGCGGTGGTCTGCGGCGCCTGGCACGTCCCCGCCCTGCAGACCATGCCCACCGTCGCCCACGACCGCGCCCTGCTCGCCGGCCTGCCCAAGGTGAAGACCCAGATCACCTGGGTGCCCTGGACGCACCGCAGGCTCGCCCAGCACACCGGCTACGGCGCCGGCATCGACTCGCCCGGCTGGTACCACCACCTCTTCACCAGCCCCGACCGGCCGGTCACCCGCTGGATGACCGGCATCGCCGACCTGCTCCGCGCCGAGGACCACCCGGTCTCCTCCGCGCACGTCATCGAGGCCGTCCGGCTCGCCGAGACGCTCGCCGTGCTCCGCGGCCGCCCGCTCGCCGGCCTCGGCGAGACCCTCGACGCCGTCCGGTCCGTGATGTGCGACGGCTCCGACGTCACCCTCGCCCTCGTCCACGACCGGCTGGTGGTCGGCGACGCCCTCGGCGAGGTCCCGGACGGCGCCCCCGCCGTCCCGCTCCAGCGCGACCTCGCCCGCCTCCAGCGCAGCCTGCGCCTCAAGCCGGAGGCCGCCGAGCGGGAGCTCGTCCTCGACCTGCGCAAGGACCTCGACGCCGAGCGCTCCCGCCTGCTGCACCGGCTGCGGCTGCTCGGCATCGACTGGGGCGCCCCGGCCCGCTCCGCCGTCAACTCCACCGGCACCTTCCGGGAGACCTGGCGGCTGCACTGGGAGCCCGAGTACGCCGTCCGCGTCGTCGAAGCCGCCCACTGGGGCACCACCGTCGAGGACGCGGCCTGCGGCAAGGCCGCCCGGCAGGCCGCCGACGCCACCGACCTCGCCGACCTCACCGGCCTCGTCGAGCAGTGCCTGCTCGCCGGCCTCACCGGCGCCCTGCCCGCCGTCATGCGGGCCCTCGCCGACCGGGCCGCCCTGGACACCGACGTGGCGCACCTCGCCGCCGCCCTGCCCGCCCTCGTCCGCGCGCTGCGCTACGGGGACGTCCGCGGCACCGACGCCACCGCCCTCGACGGCGTCGCCCGCGGCCTCGCCGAGCGGATCGGCGTCGGCCTGCCGCCCGCCTGCACCGGGCTCGACGCCGACGGCGCCGCCGCCATGCGCGCCCACCTCGACGCCGTCCACGCCGCCGTCGGCCTGCTGCCGCCCGCCGCCGGTGACGGCCCGGGCGACCACCCCGCCGAGCGGTGGGCCGCCGCCCTGCACTCCCTCGCCGCCCGCGAGCCCTCCGGCGGCCCCGCCACCGGCGTGCCCGGCCTGCTGCGCGGCCGCGCCGTCCGGCTGCTCCTCGACGAGGGCCGGCTCGACTCCGCGGAGGCCGGCCGCCGGATGGGCCTGGTGCTCTCCCCGGCCGGCGCCCCCGCCGACGCGGCCGGCTGGATCGAGGGCTTCCTGGCCGGCGGCGGCGCCCTGCTGCTGCACGACACCGCCCTGCTCGGCCTCCTCGACGACTGGCTCACCGGTGTCCCCGGCGACACCCTGATCGACCTGTTGCCGGTGCTGCGCCGCACCTTCTCCGGCCTGGAGGCGGCCGTGCGCCGCACCATCGGCGAGCGTGCCGCGGCCGGCCCGCTCGGCACCGGCGCGGCCGCCGCGGCCGCCCCGCCCGAGGAGCTCGACGAGCAGCGCGCGGACGCGGTCCTGCCCGTCCTCGCCCTCCTGCTCGGCCTGCCGGACGTGACGACGGCGCCGCTGCTGCCCCGCATCCCGCGCCAGCCCACCGGCCGCAACACCTGACCGGCAGGGCCTTCGCGCGGCGGCCGGGATGTCAGTCCCGGCTGGTTGCATGGCTGTTGGGACGCCGTCACCGCGCCGCCCGCCCGCGCTCCGGCCGCCCCGCCCGTCCGTACCCGCACCTGCACCCGTACGCGCACCCGAGGAGCATCCATGACCGCCACCCGCGCTCCGCTGGACCCGGCCGACGAGCGGCTGCGCCGTTGGCGGATGGTGCTCGGCGGCGAGGCCGACGGCACGGGCCACCGCCCGAGCGGGCGGGACGCCGCCATGG
>NZ_JBEYFP010000428.1:0-5141 GCF_040634455.1 Kitasatospora sp. NPDC007106 | reverse complement strand
GCGCTGTTCGGCCCGCCCGGCACCGGCAAGACCACCTTCGCCCGGGCGGTCGCCTCCCGGCTCGGCTGGCCGTTCGTGGAACTGCTGCCGTCGCGGCTCGCCGACGAGGGCAACCTCGCCGCGGCACTGCGCACGGCCTTCGCCCGGATCGCCGAACTGGAGCGGGTGCTGGTCTTCATCGACGAGGTCGAGGAGATCGCCCCGGTGCGGGGCGAGGGCGCGGCCGGCGGCATGCACGGGGTCACCAACGAACTGCTCAAGCTGATCCCGGGGTTCCGCGAGGGGGAGGAGCGCCTGCTGGTGTGCGCGACCAACTCGATCCGCTCGCTCGACCCGGCCTTCCTGCGCCACGGCCGGTTCGACTACCTCGTCCCGATCGGCACCCCGGACGCGGCGGCCCGCCGTGCGATCTGGTCCCGGTACGCGGCGGGCCGGGCCGGGGTCGACCTCGACGCCCTGGTCGCCGCCAGCGGGCTGTTCACCCCCGCCGACATCGAACACGCCGCCCGGATCGCGGCCCAGGCGGCGTTCGAACGCGATCTCGGCGAGCCCGCCGAGGGGGAGCGGGCGGCCGCGGCAGGGGCCGCCACGGAGGACTACCTCGCCGCCATCGCCCAGTGCCGGCCGACCGTCACCCCGGCGATGACGGAGGAGTTCACGGCGGACATCGGCTCGCACGCCCGGATCTGAGCAGCTCGCCGTCCGGCGCACTCCACCCGGCCGCCGTCCTCGCGCGGCGGCGGCCGGGCCGCCCGCTCAGCTGCCGGGATGGGCGCCGACCGCGTCGCGGATCTGGTCGCCCAGCCCGCCGTTGGCCCGCGCGCAGTTGCCGCAGCAGAAGAACATGCCGGCCACCTCCACGCCGTGGCCGACGATCCGCACGCTGCAGTGCTCGCAGCGCGGCGCGAGCTTCTCCATCGCGCACTCGAAGCTGTCGAAGGTGTACGTGTCGCCGCTGACCGTCTTGATCTCGAAGGACAGCCAGTAGTCGTTCTTGCACACCACGCAGACCGCCATGGTCTCCACCTCGTTCCGTCGTCCGTGTTCCGGGCCTTTCCGAGTGTCCGGCCGGTCCGCGGGGGCGGCAATCACTGGGCTGCCGAACGGCGGCCGGGGACCACCCGCACGGGTGGCCGCGTGGCGGGGACCGGGCGCGGCGGGTCCGGGTCCAAGGCCGGGGCCGGGGGCCGTGGGTCCCGGTGCGGCGGGGATCAGCCGCGGGAGCCCGCGGCGGGCCGGACCGGCAGGCCGGTGTCCTCCTTCACCCGCTTCATCGTCATCAGCGAGTTGACCTGTGCGATCCCCGGCAGGCCGGACAGCACGTCGGTGATGAACCGCTCGTACGCTGCGACGTCCGCCACCGCGATCTTCAGCAGGTAGTCCGGGTCGCCGAACAGCCGGTGCGCCTCGACCACCTCGGGCAGCTCGGCCACCCGCTGCTCGAACTCGGCGACCGTCGCCCGGTCCTCGTGCCGCATCACCACCGTCACGAAGGGCTGGAAGCCGCAGCCGACCGCCGCGCCGTCCAGCATCGCCCGGTACCCGCGGATCACCCCGGACCGCTCCAGCTGCCGCACCCGCCGCAGGCAGGGCGAGGGCGTCAGGCCGACCCGGTCGGCCAGCTCGGCGTTGGTCAGCCGGCCGTCCTGCTGGAGCTCGTGGAGGATTCTGCGGTCAGTGCGGTCCATGGCGCAACATTCTGCCAAACGACCCCGATGAACTGCGCAAACAGGTCATCGGCTGCTCAGCCGTTCCGGCTACCTTCGGTCACCGACACCCGACCGCCGGCCACGGAGAGCACCGCACCGCCATGGACGCACACGCCCTGATCCTCTTCCTGGGGGTGGACCTCCTGCTGGTCTGCACCCCCGGACCCGACTGGCTGCTCATCGCCGCCCGCGGGCTCGGCCAGGGCCGCCGCGCCGCGCTGCTCGCCGTCGCCGGGGTCTGCGCCGGCTACACCGTCCACACCCTGCTCTCCGCCGCCGGACTCGCCGCCGCCCTGCGCGCCGTCCCCGCCGTCCTGCCCACCCTCCGCTGGGCCGGGGCCGCCTACCTCGCGGTGCTCGCCGTCACCATGCTGCTCTCGCTGCGCCGCGACGGCGGCAGCCCGCCCGAGGCCCGGCCCCAGCCCGCCCGCGCCGTGCTGCGGCAGAGCGTCCTCACCGCCCTGCTCAACCCCAAGGGCCTGCTGCTCTACCTCTCCCTCGTCCCGCAGTTCGTCGACCCCGCGGCCGCCCTCCCGGTCGGCGGCCAGGTCCTCGCCCTCGGCGCGCTCAACGTCCTGTCCTGCGCCGTGGTCTACGCCGCCGTCGCCCTGGCCGCCGGCCGCGCCCGCACCACCCTCGGCTCCACCCCGACCGCGGCCCGCCGGATGACCGCCGTCTCCTCCGTCCTGCTGCTCCTGGTCGCCGGCGTCACCGCCACCGCCTGACACCGCACCGGGAGACTGCGCAACACCGGCCGCGGCACACCGAACTGATCACACGTCAGACACCTTCCGGCCGCCCGCCGGAAGGATTCTGCGCATACGCTTCACCGGTATGACAGGGGACGGACACCGCGGGCACTACATCGTGTGCGGCGGGAACGCGCTGGCCCACCGGCTGGTGCTGGAGCTGACGGAGCACTACGAGGTGCCGGTGGTCGCCGTGCTGCCGGACCGGGACCGCGACCACGGGCCGCGGATCGGGCGGCTGCCCGGCGTCGCCGCCGTACTGGAGCACGGCACGGTGACCGAGGAGGCGCTGCGGGCCGCCGGGGTCGAAGGCGCGCTCGGCATCGCCCTGGTCGACGGCGACGACCAGCAGAACATCCACGCGGCGCTGACCGCCCAGGGCACCAACCCGGGCATCCGGATCGTGCTGCGGATGTTCAACCAGCGGCTCGGCGAACACATCGAACGGCTGCTGCCCAACTGCGCGGCCCTCTCCGGCTCCGCCACCGCCGCCCCGGCCTTCGCCAACGGCGTCCTCGGCCGCCCCAACTCGGTGCCGGTCGGCGGACGCTACCTCTACGTCGCGTACGACGAGGACATCGGCGCGGGCCGGCTCTGCCTGGTCGCCGACCGGATCGACCGGCAGGACCTGTCCCGGCTGCGGCTGCTGCCGGAGACCGCCGGCCGGGCCGCCGAGTTCATCGAACTGGCCCGAAGATACGGCGACAACGGCCCGCCCGGCACCGGCCCCGCCGGCCCGCCCGCACCGGCCGCCGGCCAGGGAGGGCTGGCCGCCCTGCAGGCCCTCGGCTCCGAACCGCCGCTGCGCATCCCGTGGACCTCCCGGCTGCGCTGGACGCTGCTCGACGCGCTGCGCTACGTCACCGGCGTCCGGATGCGGCTGGTGCTCAGCACCGCGTTCGCCGCCGTACTGCTCAGCACCGCCGTGCTCTACCTCGCCCACCGGGACGTCGGCTGGACGCTCTACCTCGCGCTGCTCGACCTCGCCGGCGCCGCCCAGCCGGACGACCCGGCGGCGGGCGCGCCGGGCGGGATCTGGGCCAGGGCCGCCCAGGTGGTCATCACCTTCTGCGGGATCACCTTCATGCCGGTGGCGACCGCCGTCGTGGTCGAGGCGCTGGCCAGCGGCCGCCGCGGCGTCCCCCGGGCCCCGAGCGCGGGGGTGCGCGGCCACGTCGTGGTGGTCGGCCTCGGCAGCGTCGGCATCCGGGTGGCCACCCTGGTGCAGGACACCGGCGTGCCGGTGGTCTGCGTCGAACGGGACCCGCAGGCCCGCGGCATCGCGGCCGTCCGGGCGCGGGGCATCCCGGTGCTGGTCGGCGACGCCCCGCTGGAGAGCCAGCTGCGCCGGGCCCGGATCCACAGGGCCCGGGCGCTGGCCGCCGTCACCAGCGACGACGCGGCCAACCTGGAGGCGGCGCTGGAGGCCCGCGCCGTCCGGCCGGACATGCGGATCGTGGTCCGGCTGTTCGACGACGACTTCGCGCACCACGTCTACGCGACGCTCGGCAACGTCGCCTCCCGCTCCGTCTCGTACCTGTCCGCGCCGGCCTTCGCCGCGGCGCTGATGGGCCGTGAGGTGCTGGGCACCCTCTCGGTGTACCGGCACGTGCTGCTGATCGCCGAGGTGGCCGTCGACGACGCCTCGGGCCTGGCCGGCCGGGACCTGCACGGCATCGAGCAGCCCGGCGGTGTCCGGGTGCTCGCCGTCCGGCTCGCCCGGCGGCCCGCCGACCTGCAGTGGAACTTCGCGGACCGGGCCCGCCGGCTGGCGGCCGGCGACCGGGTCGTGGTCGCCGCCACCCGCAGCGGCCTGGCCCGGCTCGCCGCGCCGGTGCCGCCCGCCGTACCGCCGCAACCGCGCAGTCCCGAACCGCGCAGTCCGGAACCGCCGGCCGCCGGGCCCGTGACGTCGGAGCCGTGAGGTTCAGCCGGTGACGCCGGCCGCCTTCGCCGCCTCCAGCCAGGCGGGGTAGGCGGCCAGCAGCCGCCCGTACAGGGTGTCGTCGGCGAGCGAGCGCGGGTTCCGGCCGGTGGCGCAGAAGCCGGCGTTCGGCGTGGCCCGGCCGGCCAGGCCGGTCAGTGAGCGGAGGAAGGCGAAGTGCTTGGCGTCGTGCTCGCCGAAGCCGAGGAACTGCCAGAAGACCGGCAGCTGCGAGGAGGAGCGGATCAGCGCCAGCACGTCCTTCTTGTCGAAGGCGGCACCGTCCGTCTGGAAGATCACGAAGGCCGGGTCGGTCGCCCCGCACTCCGCGTAGTGCTTCAGCACGGCCTTCATCGCCGGGGCGTACCGGGTGCCGCCGAACTTGGCGCCGACCGCCGCCCGCACCTGCTGCACCGCACCGTCGTGCCGCCCGATCACGACCTCCTGCGCCTCGTACGCCCGGTCGTTGAAGAGCACCACCGGGACGGTGCCGTCGTCGTCGAGGTTGGCGGAGAGCGCCAGCGACTGCTCGGCGAGGCGCTGCACCGAGCCGTCCCGGTAGAGGCCGCTCATCGAGGCGGAGTGGTCGAGCACCAGGTAGACGGCGGCGCGCCGGCCGTCCAGGCCCTGCTTGCGCAGCGAGACCCCGGCCGTCTTGTACAGCGACACCAGCGAGGGCGCGGTGGCCTGCAGCTTGTCGAGGCTGATCGCCGGGCCGGCGCCGTTGCGGGCCGGTGCGGCGGGCCGCGCCGCGGCCGC
>NZ_JBEYFP010000427.1:0-5142 GCF_040634455.1 Kitasatospora sp. NPDC007106 | reverse complement strand
CCGGTCTCCGGGTCCTCCAGCAGGGCGGCGGCGGGCTGCGGGCCGGCCGCGAGCGGCGGCCAGAACCGGCCGAGCCGGCGCGAGGAGCTGACCAGGGCGTCGAGGCTCTCGAAGTCGGCCTCGCCGCCGAGGGCACCCGGGCGGACTGCGGGGGGCTGGGTGGGCATCATCGCTGTCATCGCTCCGATCGCCGGGCCGCGGCCTCGTCGCCGCGGCACGCATGGCCGGGGACCGGCCGACCGGCCCCCGTGCTGCGACCCTAGGCCGCCGCCGGGCGCCCCACCAGGGCTACTGCGGGGTAGTACCGGTTCGGGTCGTCCGGGTTTCCGGCCGGGGTGGCTGTACCGTAGGTGGGTCCACCACTGCTTCCGGCCGCACCAGGCCACCGCCGTCACCAGGCCTCCCGAGGAGACTCCCGTGCGTATCGCCGTCGCCGGCTCGATCGCCACCGACCACCTGACGACCTTCCCCGGCCGCTTCGCCGACCAGCTCGTCGCGGAGCAGCTGCACACCGTCTCGCTCTCCTTCCTGGTCGACACCCTCGACATCCGGCGCGGCGGCGTCGGCCCCAACATCGCGTTCGGCATGGGCGTCCTGGGCCTGCGCCCGGTCCTGGTCGGCGCGGCCGGCGCGGACTTCGACGAGTACCGGAGCTGGCTGGAGCGCAACGGCGTGGACACCGCCTCCGTGCACATCTCCGAGACCCGCCACACCGCGCGCTTCATGTGCACCACCGACCTGGACCACAACCAGATCGCCTCCTTCTACACCGGCGCGATGGCCGAGGCCCGCAACATCGAGCTCAAGCCGATCGCCGACCGCGTCGGCGGCCTCGACCTCGTCCTGATCGGCGCCGACGACCCGCAGGCGATGGTCCGCCACACCCAGGAGTGCCGCAGCCGCGGCTACGCCTTCGCCGCCGACCCCTCCCAGCAGCTGGCCCGCCTGGAGGGCGACGACATCCGCGAGATCGTCGACGGCGCCGCGTACCTCTTCACCAACGAGTACGAGGCCGCGCTCATCGAGTCCAAGACCGGCTGGGCCGCCGACGAGCTGCTGGACCGCGTCGGCACCCGGGTCACCACGCTCGGCCCCAAGGGCGTCCGGATCGAGCGCAAGGGCGAGCCGGCGATCACCGTCGGCTGCCCCGCCGAGGAGCGCAAGGCCGACCCGACCGGCGTCGGCGACGGCTTCCGCGCCGGCTTCCTCGCGGGCGTCTCCTGGGGCCTCGGCCTGGAGCGCGCCGCCCAGGTCGGCTGCATGCTCGCCACCCTGGTGATCGAGACCGTCGGCACCCAGGAGTACGAGCTGCGCCGCGCCCACTTCACCGACCGCTTCGCCGCCGCGTACGGCGACGAGGCGGCGGCCGAGGTCCGCGCGAAGCTGGCCTGACCCCGCCCGGTCGCGGCCGGGCGGGCGGTCAGTCCGTCCGGCGCACCAGGTAGGCCGTGCCCCGGTCGGCGCCGTACCGCGCGGCCGGGGCCTCGCCCAGGTACTCCTGGGCCCGCATGTCGCACCAGGCCGGGATGTCCAGCCGGGCCGCCTCGTCGTCGGCGAGCACCACGACGGTGCCGCCCGGCGGCACCTCGCCGATCCGCCGGGCGAGGTCGATCACCGGCAGCGGGCAGCGCTTGCCGAGGGCGTCCAGCACCAGCGCCTCCGCCTCTCCCGCGGGCTCCGGCTCCGCCGACGGATCGGCCGACGGATCCGCCGTGCGCACCACCGGCTCCGGTTCCGGTTCCGCTGCGGGCAGCCGAAGGTCGAGCCCGAGCGGGGCCCGGACCGCCGCGACCAGCCCGGGCAGCGCGGCGAGGAAGCGCTCCACGTCCTCCTCCGCGGTGCCGTACGGGAGCGAGACCCGCACGTTGCCCTCGGTCAGCACCCCCATCGCCGCCAGCACGTGGCTCGGCGTCAGCGTGGAGGAGGTGCAGGAGGAGCCCGAGGAGACCGCGAACCCGGCCTTGTCCAGCTCGCCGAGCAGCACCTCGCCGTCCACGTACAGGCAGGAGAAGGTGACGATGTGGGGGAGCCGGCGCACCGGGTCGCCGACCACCTCGACCTCCGGCACCAGTGCGGGCACCCGGGTGCGGATGCGTTCCACCAGCGCGTGCAGCCGGGCGTTCTCCTGCTCGGCCTCGGCGCGGACGGCGCGCAGCGAGGCGGCGGCCGCGACGATCGCCGGCACGTTGACGTAGCCGGGCACCCGGCCGCGCTCGCGCTCGTCGGAGGGCAGCGGCGAGGCGTAGCGCACGCCCTTGCGGACGGCGAGGACGCCGACGCCGGCCGGCCCGCCCCACTTGTGGGCGCTGGCGGTCAGCAGCGACCAGCCGTGCGGGACGGGCAGCCGGCCGGCGCTCTGGGCGGCGTCCACCAGCAGCGGGATGCCGACGTTGCCGCACAGGTCGGCGACCTCCTCCACCGGCTGGACGGTGCCGACCTCGTGGTTGGCGCTCTGCAGCACGGCGAGCGCGGTGGCGTCGGTCAGCCGGGCGGCGAACTGGGTGGCCTTCACCCGGCCGTGCCGGTCGACCGGGACGACGCCCACCTCGCCGCCCTGGGCCTCGTGCAGCTCGGCGGTGTGCAGCACGCTGGAGTGCTCGACCGCGGAGTGCACCAGGTGGGCGCCGCGGCGGCGGTTGCCGCGCAATGCGCCGAGGATGCCGAGCTGGACGGCCTGGGTGCCGCTCGCGGTGAAGGAGATCTCGTCCGCCCGGGCGCCGAGGTCCGCCGCGACTCCCTCGCGGGCGGCGTCCAGGAGCATGCGGGCCTGCCGCCCGGAGCGGTAGAGCCGTGCAGGGTCGGCCCACCCCTCGTCGATCGCCGCGTTCAGCGCCTGCCGGGCGACGGGGTGCAGGGGTGCGGTGGAGGCCACATCGAAGTACGACACCCTTCCACGCTATCCCCGCCCGGCCCGCGGCCCGGGTCGGCACCCGATTTCGCCGCATTCGTCCGGTGCGACGATCCGTCACCCGTGTGTCGCAGTCGAGTCCCCCGATCGGGTGTGGGACCCTCGAATGCCTGCCATGACCTGCACCGGAATGCCTGCCGGGGCTGATCGGGTAGGCGGGCGGCGCGTTAGCGGGGGCTGCTCGTGAGTGCCGCATAAGGATGCAGTAGCGTTTGGCCCGCATAAGCATTCAAACCGTGCCCGTGGCCGGGTCGCCGGGGAGGCGAACAGCACTCCCGGAGGCGGCGCGATCGCGGGCGAGACTTCGGGAAGGCGCTACGTGAGTCCCAACGGCTCCGACCGCTCGCCGCGGCGCACGATGCGGCGGAAGCTGCCTCAGGCGCTGGCACTGGGCCTCGTCATCGCGACCGCCACCGGCTGCTCGGCCAACGACCTCCCCAGGCTTGGCCTCCCCTCGCCCGTCACCGAGGAAGGCCCCCTGGTCCTCCACATGTGGCAGGGCTCGTGGATCGCGGCGCTGGCAGTGGGCGCACTGATGTGGGGTCTGATCCTCTGGAGCGTGATCTTCCACCGGCGTAGCCGCACCAAGGTGGAGATCCCCGCTCAGACCCGGTACAACGTGCCCATCGAGGCGCTGTACACCGCGGTCCCCCTCGTCATCGTCTCGGTGCTCTTCTACTTCGTCGCCCGCGACGAGACGCGCCTGACCGCGGTCAGCGCGAAGCCGCAGCACGTGGTCAACGTGGTGGGCTTCCAGTGGAACTGGGCGTTCAACTACGAGAACACCGAGATCCCGGACCCGGCCAACACCAACGCCGCGTACGACGTCGGCACGCCGGCCGAGGTGCCCACCCTGTACCTGCCGATCAACGAGTCGGTGGAGTTCGTCCTGACCTCCAACGACGTGATCCACGACTTCTGGCCCGTCAACTTCCTCATGAAGATGGACGTCGTGCCGGGCGTGGTGAACAAGTTCCAGGTGACCCCGACCTCCTTCGGTACCTTTGCCGGCAAGTGCGCCGAGCTCTGCGGCCAGGACCACTCCCGGATGCTGTTCAACGTCAAGGTCGTCACCCACGACCAGTACGAGCAGCACCTGAAGGAGCTTCGGGCCAAGGGCCAGTCCGGCGCGGTGCCCGCGGGCATCCTCGGAGCCGGCCACGCCGCCGGTGAGAAGACCACGGGAAGTGAAGAGAAGTGACCATCCTCAACGAGCCCGCCGCGGCCGGCGGGGGCGCCGGGGGCGTCACGGCCGGCAAGAGCGCCCGTGTCAACAAGCGGGGCAACGCGATCATCAAGTGGCTCACCACCACCGACCACAAGACGATCGGCACGATGTACCTGGCGACCTCGTTCGCCTTCTTCCTGATCGGCGGCGTCCTCGCCCTGGTCATGCGCGCCGAACTCGCCCGTCCGGGGACCCAGATCCTCTCGAACGAGCAGTTCAACCAGGCGTTCACCATGCACGGCACGATCATGCTGCTGATGTTCGCCACCCCGCTCTTCGCGGGCTTCGCGAACTGGATCATGCCGCTCCAGATCGGCGCTCCCGACGTCGCCTTCCCGCGTCTGAACATGTTCGCCTACTGGCTCTACCTGTTCGGCTCCATCATCGCGGTGGCGGGCTTCCTGACCCCGCAGGGCGCGGCCGACTTCGGCTGGTTCGCCTACTCGCCGCTGTCCGACGCCGTCCGTTCGCCGGGCGTCGGCGCCGACATGTGGATCATGGGCCTGGCCTTCTCCGGCTTCGGCACCATCCTCGGTGCGGTCAACTTCATCACCACCATCATCTGCATGCGCGCCCCCGGCATGACGATGTTCCGGATGTCGATCTTCGTCTGGAACGTCCTGCTGACCGCCGTGCTGGTCCTGCTGGCCTTCCCGGTCCTGGCCGCCGCCCTGTTCGCCCTGGAGGCGGACCGCAAGTTCGGGGCGCACGTCTTCGACCCGGCCAACGGCGGCGCCATGCTGTGGCAGCACCTCTTCTGGTTCTTCGGCCACCCCGAGGTCTACATCATCGCGCTGCCGTTCTTCGGCATCGTGTCGGAGATCGTCCCGGTCTTCAGCCGCAAGCCGATGTTCGGCTACTCCGGCCTGATCGCGGCCACCATCGCGATCGCCGGTCTGTCCGTGACGGTGTGGGCGCACCACATGTACGTCACCGGCCAGGTGCTGCTGCCGTTCTTCTCCTTCATGACCTTCCTGATCGCGGTGCCGACCGGTGTGAAGTTCTT
>NZ_JBEYFP010000426.1:0-5159 GCF_040634455.1 Kitasatospora sp. NPDC007106 | reverse complement strand
AGTTGACCGAATCCGTCAGGTCGCGCCAGGTGCCGGCGACGCCGGGCACCTGCGCCTGGCCGCCGAGACGGCCCTCGCTGCCGACCTCGCGCGCCACCCGGGTCACCTCGTCCGCGAACGCCGAGAGCTGGTCGACCATCGTGTTGACGGTGTTCTTGAGCTCCAGGATCTCGCCGCGGGCGGCGACGTCGATCTTCTGCGACAGGTCGCCCTTCGCCACCGCCGTCGCCACCTGCGCGATGTAGCGGACCTGGGTGGTCAGGTTGCCGGCCATGGCGTTGACCGAGTCCGTCAGGTCCTTCCACGTCCCTGACACCCCGGGCACCGCGGCCTGGCCGCCGAGCCGCCCGTCGGTGCCGACCTCGCGCGCCACCCGGGTCACTTCCGAGGTGAACAGCGACAGTTGGTCGACCATGCCGTTGAACACGCCGGCGATCTCGCCGAGCAGTCCGTCGGCGTCGTCGGGCAGACGGGTCCCGAAGTCGCCGTCGCGGACGGCCGTCAGACCGGCCAGCAGATTGCGCAGGTCCGGCTCGCCCACCGTGCCGGGCGGGTTGGGCCCCACGGGAAGGACGCCGTTCGCGATCCGGCCCGGCTGCGTCTCCGTCACGGCCACGTTCCCCTCGTCACGGCCGAGTTGCCCCGGTGGTGATGGAGCCGCGCACGGTCCCGGGCGCGACCGCCGGCCGCGCGGGCGGCCGGGCCGCAGGCGACACTACCCTACGCCGCGTACGCACAAGCCCTGCTCGGCGGCCCGATCAACGGCCCGATCGGCGGCCCGACGGACGGAAGTCGCCGGTGCGCGCACGGGATTCCGGAAGGGGAATCGGCGGGCGGACGTGTGGTACGAATCCATGCGGGTGATACGCATCCCCACGGAAGGTGATGGACGGCACGGCGGCACCGCGCAGGGCCGCGGCGGGAGGGCAGCGCAATGGGCACCGGCGACACCGACCAGGCGACCGGAACGGCGACGGACGCCGGCGTCCGCACCGTCGTGGCAGCGGCATTCGACGGTGCGGTCGTCTGCGCCGTCGAGGGCGACCTGGACCTGGACGGCGCGAACGCCGCCCGCCCGGACCTGGAGGCGGCACTCGCCGCGGCGGCCACCACCCTGTGCCTGGACCTCGCCGGTGTCGGCTTCTGCGACTCCTCCGGACTCAACCTGCTGCTCCGGCTGCGCACCCGGGCCCGGGAGCGGGACGTCCGGCTGGTGCTCTGCGCACTGCCGCCGCAGATGCGGCGCCTGCTCGCGATGACCGGCGCCGACACCGTCTTCGCCGTGCTCGGCTCCACCGCGGAGTTCCGGGGCAGCGGACGGCAGCCGTGACAGCCGCCGCCGACAGCAGTCGCCGCGAGGGGACGGGGAACGTCCCTGCCGCGGTCGCCGCCCGCGCGACGATCGCCTTCGACGGCGGCGGACGGGCCCGCGCAGGACGGCGGTTCGCCGAGGCGGTACTCGCCTCCTGGGGCGTGGACCCGGCCGGCCCGGCTGCCGACTGCATCCGCCTGGTCGTGGCGGAGCTGCTCACCAACGCCGCCCAGCACGCCGACGGGCCGCTCGAACTGACGCTCTCCCCGGCCCACGCGGCCGTCCGGATCGAGGTGGTCGACGCCGGGCCGGCCCGCCCCCTGCCGCGGCGCCCGCACGACGCCGCCCGGCCGAGCGGCCACGGCCTCTTCATCGTCGAGCGGCTGATCTTCGACGCGCCGCCCCGGAGGATCGTCACCAGCAACGCCGCCGCCCTGGAGATGCTGCTCCGGCTCGGCGCCGGGGACCGGGTGATCGGCACGGGATTCCCGCCCGGCACCGGCACGATGCCCGCCGACCTGGCCGAGCGCGCCGCCGCCGTCCCCGTCCTCGGACGCGCCGTCATCGCCAAGGAGAAGCTGCTCGGCTCCGGCGCCGACCTGTACGTCGACACCTTCGCCTCGATGGGCGCCATGGGCGGGGCGATGGGCGCCGCCCCCACCGAGCAGGAGTTCGCCGCGGCCGGCGTCAAGCACGTCCGGCTGCACTCCACCGCCTGCGCCGACCGGCTCACCGGCCCGCAGCAGGACCTCTCCGAGGTGGCCGCCGACATCCGCCGGCTCGGCGCGATCACCGGCACCACGGCCCGCGCCGAGGAACTGGTGGCCGGGATGGAACGCACCGTCGGCGCAGTCCGCACCGCGCTCGCCGCCGTCCCCGCCGACCGCCGCCCCTCCTACTTCTTCTTCGACGCCGACGCCGGCACCAAGCAGCCGATGGCCGCCTGCGGGCGCCAGGTCGCCAACGCGGTGATCACCCTCGCCGGCGCCCGCAACGTCTTCGCCGACTGCAAGGGCACCTTCAAGCCCGTCTCCTGGGAGGACGTCGTCGCCGCCGACCCCGACTGGATCCAGCTCGGCGTCCGCAACCGCGGCAGCGAGGCCGAGACCCGCAAGGCCTACGAGCAGGCCGAGGCCTTCCTCCGCGACTTCCCCGCGACCCGGGAGCTGAAGGCCGTCCGCGCGGGCCACTTCGTCCGGATCGGCTCCGAGGTGACCACCATCGCGGGCGTCCGCAACGCCGACACCGTGCTCGCCGTCGCCCGCGCCGTCCACCCCGGACTCACCGTGGAAGGCCGCTAGATGGCCGCCACCGCAGCACCGGACGCGGCCCCGGCCGTCCGGAGGTCAGCGACCCCGCGCACCGGCGCGGTGGCGGTCGCCCTCGCGCTCGCGCTGGCGGTCGCCCTCACCCTCGCCGTCTCGCTCGGCGCGGTGGACGTCCCGCCCGCCGAGGTGTGGGGCATCGTCACCCGCCACCTCACCGGCCGCCCGGCGGAGCCCGGCACCCGCGACCTGATCGTCTGGCAACTGCGCGCCCCACGCGCCCTGCTGGCGGCCGTCGTCGGCGCCGGACTCGGCCTCGTCGGCACCGCCGTGCAGGCCCTCGTCCGCAACCCGCTCGCCGACCCCTACCTGCTCGGCATCTCCTCCGGCGCCACCCTCGGCGCCGTCGCCGTCACCGTGCTCGGCACCGCGGCCGGCGCCGGCCTCGGACTCGGCCTCTCCGGCGCGGCCTTCGCCGGGGCGCTCACCGCCTTCGCCCTGGTCTGGACGATCGCCCGGCGCGGCGGCGGCTTCGCCCCGCTGCGGCTGGTGCTCGCCGGCATCGGCATCGGCCAGTTCCTCGCCGGGTTCACCAGCTTCCTCGTCCTGCAGGCCGGCGACGAACAGCGCACCCGCGGCGTGCTGTTCTGGCTGATGGGCAGCCTCGGCGGCACCACCTGGAGCCAACTCGCGCTGCCCGCCGCGGCGGTCGCCCTCGGCGCCGTCCACCTGCAGGCCCGCGCCAGGGCGCTGAACGCGCTGGCCGTCGGCGACGAGACCGCCACCGGCCTCGGCGTCGACGTCGCCCGGCTGCGCCGCGAACTCTTCACCGTCACCAGCCTGCTGACCGGCGTGATGGTCGCCGTCTCCGGCGCCATCGGCTTCGTCGGCCTGCTCGTGCCGCACGTCTGCCGGCTGCTCGTCGGCGGCGACCACCGGCGGCTGCTGCCGCTCGCCGCCCTCACCGGCGCCGTGCTGCTCACCGCCGTCGACACCCTCGCCCGGACGGCCCTCGCCACCCAGGAGGTCCCGATCGGCGTGGTCACCGCGCTGCTCGGCGCGCCCGTCCTCCTGTACCTGCTCGACCGACGACCGGAGCACCGATGAGGATCGACATCGAGGACCTGACCGTCCGGCTGGCCGGCCGCGACGTGCTCACCGGCGCCCGGCTGTTCGCCGCCGAGGGCGAGACCGTCGGCCTGGTCGGACCCAACGGCAGCGGCAAGTCCACCCTGCTGCGCACCGTCTACCGCCACCTGCGGCCGCACGCGGGCAGGGTCCTGCTCGCCGGGCGCGACCTGCGCTCGCTCGGCGCCGCCGAGGCCGCCCGGCGGATCGCCGCCCTGCCGCAGGAGCGCGGCGCGGAGGCCGACTTCACCGTCCGCGAGATGGTCGCGCTGGGCCGCACCCCCTACCAGCGGGCCTTCGCCGGCGAGTCCGCCGCCGACCGCGAGCTGGTCGCCGAGGCCCTCGCCGAGGTCGGCCTGCAGGGCCACGAACACCGCGGCTTCGCCTCGCTCTCCGGCGGCGAACGCCAACGCGCGCTGCTGGCCCGGGCCTTTGCCCAGCAGCCGAAGGTCCTGGTGCTGGACGAGCCGACCAACCACCTCGACGTGCAGCACCAGATCGACCTGCTCGCCCTGCTCCGGGCCCGCCGCCGCACCACCCTGATCTCGCTGCACGACCTCAACGCCGCCGCCTCGCTCTGCGACCGCCTGCACGTGCTGGACCGGGGCGCCGTGGTGGCCTCCGGCCCGCCGCGCGAGGTGCTCACCGCCGAGCTGCTCGCCGAGGTCTTCGGCGTCCGCGCCGCGGTGGTCGACCACCCGCTCACCGGCGACCCGCTGATCGCCTTCGACCACCGGGCCCGGGCCGGCGGCCGAACGCCCAGGCCGTAGTCCCTCAGTTGTCGAACCAGACCACCAGCCTGACGTTCGCCGCGCCGTGCACCCCGGCCAGCGCACCCATGACCTGCCACACCGGGGCCCACGGGCCGTCCGGGGGCACGGCGTCGCGGCGCACCATGCGGACGGTGCGCAGCAGCCTCCCGTCCTGGATCCAGGCGGCGCCCTCCGGCCGGCCCCCGGTGTCCCGGAGGGACTTGCCGGTCAGCACCCAGCCGCGGGTCGGCACCAGGGAGTACTCCTCGACCCGTTCGTCCACGGCCTCGGCCGGCTCGTCCCAGTCCACCGCGGCCAACTCCGCCCAGGAGATCCAGGACGCGCCGTGGGCGTCCCGGCCCCAGGCCTCGTACTCCCGTCGGACCTCGGCCGCCACGTCCTCGGGCAGGCCCCGCCCGTCGGCCAGCGGGCGGAACCCGGCGTGGTTGCGCACGCCGAACAGGCAGCCGAAGGCGTCGTAGCACCGGCCGCCGTACAGCAGATCGAGGTCCACCGCCGGCCACCAGCGGACGTCGTCGTCCTCGTCGAGCACTCCGTGGGTGGCCCGGCACTCCACGAAGCCGTGGATGTCGGCTCCCATGCGGGTGGATTCTCCGGGCCCGGCGGGCGTGCCGCCAGGCACCGCGAAGGAACTCCTGGACGTGATCGTCCCGCAGTTCTGCGACCTCGCCACCGTCGACC
>NZ_JBEYFP010000425.1:0-5174 GCF_040634455.1 Kitasatospora sp. NPDC007106 | reverse complement strand
GGCCCGAGGGCTTCGTCGTCGACCTCAGCCGTGCCCTGGAGGAGCGGTCGAGCCGCACCGCGGTGGCCCGGCGATCCGCTCGTTCATCCAGCAGAAGGTCGACGTGATCGCCTTCTCCCCGGTGGTCGAGTCCGGTTGGGACACCGTGCTGAAGGAGGCCAAGAACGCGCACATCCCGGTGATCCTCACCGACCGCGCGATCGACTCCCAGGACACCTCGCTCTACGCCACCTTCCTCGGCTCGGACTTCGTCGAGGAGGGCAAGAAGGCCGGCGACTGGCTGGTGAAGGAGTACCAGGGCAAGCCGGGCGAGGTGAACATCGTCCAGCTGGAGGGCACCACCGGCTCCGCCCCGGCGAACGACCGCAAGTCCGGCTTCGCCGACGTGATCAAGGGCGACCCGAAGTTCAAGGTGGTCGCCTCGCAGACCGGCGACTTCACCCGCGCCAAGGGCAAGGAGGTCATGCAGGCCTTCCTGAAGGCGCAGCCCGAGATCGACGTCCTGTACGCCCACAACGACGACATGGCGCTCGGTGCGATCCAGGCGATCGAGGAGTCCGGGAAGAAGCCCGGCACCGACATCAGGATCGTCTCCGTGGACGGCGTCAAGGACGCCTTCACCGCCATGTCCCAGGGCAAGATCAACTTCGATGTGGAGTGCAACCCCCTCCTCGGCGACCAGCTGATGGAGCTGGCGAAGAAGGTCAAGAACGGCGAGGCCGTGGAACGCCGGATCAAGACCGTCGAGGGCACCTTCACCCCCGAGCAGGCCACCGCCGCGCTGCCGACCCGTCAGTACTGACCGGACGGCGCACCGGGCCGCCCGCCGCGCCGCAGCCCCACGGCGCGGCGGCCGCCCCCGGTCCCGACCGACCACGAAAGGAGGACCGATGCAGCAACCGGTCCTGGAAGTACGCGGGCTCCGCAAGGAGTTCCCCGGCGTGCTGGCACTCGACGACGTCGACTTCCGGCTCTTCCCCGGGGAGGTGCACGCGCTGATGGGCGAGAACGGCGCGGGCAAGTCCACCCTCATCAAGGTCCTCACCGGCGTCCATCCGGCGGACGGCGGCGAGGTCACCCTGGCCGGCCGGCCGCTGCGGATCGCCGGTCCGCTGCAGGCGCAGCAGGCCGGCATCTCGACGGTCTACCAGGAGGTCAACCTCTGCCCGAACCTGTCGGTCGCGGAGAACCTCTTCATCGGCCGTGAGCCGCGCCGCCGCGGCCTGATCCACTGGTCCGAACTGCGCCGCCGCGCCGCGGCCTCGGTCGCCGCACTCGACCTGGACATCGACGTCACGGCCCCGCTGGAGAGCTTCTCGATCGCCGTCCAGCAGCTGGTGGCGATCGCCCGGGCGGTGGACGTCGAGGCCAAGGTGCTCGTCCTGGACGAGCCGACGTCCAGCCTCGACCGCGACGAGGTCGCGCAGCTGTTCGCCGTCATGCGCGGGCTGCGCGAGCGGGGCGTGGCGATCCTGTTCGTCTCGCACTTCCTCGACCAGGTCTACGAGATCTGCGACCGGATGACCGTCCTGCGCAACGGCCGCCTGGAGGGCGAGTACCTCACCCGGGACCTCAGCCAGGTCCAGCTGGTCTCCCGCATGATCGGCGCCGAACTCGCCGACCTGGAGGGGCTGGCGACCGCGAGCCGCCGTACGGACCGGCCCGCGCCGGAGCAGCCCTTCCTCACGGCGGAGAAGCTCGGCCGCCGCGGCGCGGTCGAGCCCTACGACCTGACCGTGCGGCCCGGCGAGGTCGTGGGGCTGGCGGGGCTGCTCGGCTCCGGGCGCACCGAGGCCGCCCGGCTGCTGTTCGGCGCCGACCACGCGGACAGCGGCACCGTGCGGATCGACGGCCGGCCCGCCGCGCTGCGCACCCCGCAGGCCGCGGTCGCGCACGGCATCGCCTTCTGCTCCGAGAACCGCAAGTCCGAGGGCCTGGTCGGCGAACTCACCGTCCGCGAGAACATCGTGCTCGCCCTCCAGGCCTCCCGCGGCTGGCTCCGGCCCCTGTCGCGCACCGCACAGGACGACTACGCGCTGCGCTGGATCAGGGCGCTGAACATCCGCCCCGGCGACCCCGAGGCACTGGTACGCAACCTCTCCGGCGGCAACCAGCAGAAGGTGCTGCTCGCCCGCTGGCTGATCACCGACCCCAAGCTGCTGATCCTCGACGAGCCGACCCGCGGCATCGACGTCGGCGCGAAGGCCGAGATCCAGAAACTGGTCGCGGACCTCGCCGAGAAGGGCATGGCCGTGCTGTTCATCTCCGCCGAACTGGAGGAGGTCCTGCGCCTCAGCCACCGGATCGGCGTGCTGCGCGACCACCGCATGGTCGCCCAACTGGCCAACGACGGATCGCTCACCCCGGAGCACCTCATGGAGACCATCGCGAGCGGAGCCCGGCGATGACGAAACACCGGCTCTTCTGGCCCGCAGCGGTCCTCGTCGCCATGCTGCTGGCCAACCTGCTGTTCACCCCGGACTTCTTCGCCGTCCACACCAAGGAGGGGCACCTCTACGGCAGTCTGATCGACATCCTGCACTTCGGCGCACCGCTGGTCCTCGTCTCCCTGGGCATGACGCTGGTCATCGCCACCGGCGGCATCGACCTGTCGGTCGGCTCCACGGTCGCCATCGCCGGCGCCCTGGCCTGCCTGCACATCAGCGAGGCCGCCGACCCCGGCAGCGTCTCCACCGTCCTGACCGCCGTGGCGCTGGCGCTGGCCGTCGCACTCGTCCTCGGCACGGTCAACGGCCTGCTGGTCTCCCGCATCGGCGTGCAGCCGATCGTCGCCACCCTCATCCTCATGGTCGCCGGCCGCGGCGTCGCCCAGCTGATCACCGACGGCCAGATCATCACCGTCACCAGCGACCCCTACCGGCTGATCGGCGGCGGCTACTGGCTCACCGTCCCGTTCTCCGTCCTGCTCGCGGCGGCGGCCGTCACCCTGGCCGTGCTGCTCACCCGCTCCACCGCTTTGGGCCTGCTGCTGGAGTCGGTCGGCGGCAACCCCGTCGCCAGTCGCCTGGTCGGCATCCGCGCCCACCGCCTGACCACCCTGGTCTACGTCGCCAGCGCCGTCTGCGCGGCCGTCGCCGGACTGATGATCAGCTCCAACGTCTCCGCCGCCGACGGCAACAACGCCGGCCTGTGGATCGAACTCGACGCCATCCTGGCCGTCGTCATCGGCGGCACCTCGCTCAACGGCGGACGCTTCTCGATCGGCGGCACCGTGCTCGGAGCCCTGGTCATCCAGACCCTGTCCACCACCGTCTACACCATCGGCATCCCGCCCGAGACCACCCTGGTCTTCAAGGCCGCCGTGGTCATCACCGTCTGCCTGATCCAGTCGCCGCGGTTCCGCGCCAAGCTCGCCCGCCGTCGCACCACCGCGCACGGCGGCCGGCAGCCGGAGCCCGCATCCGCCGATCTGAAGGTGGGCGCATGAACACCACTCCCGCCGCACGACTGCGCGGCCACGTCCCGCTGCTGGTCACCACCGTCCTGCTCGTCGCCATGTTCGGCGTCGGCTCGGTGCAGTACGAGGGCTTCTTCTCCGGCCAGGTCCTGCTGAACCTGCTGATCGACAACGCCTTCCTGCTGGTCGTCGCCGTCGGCATGACCTTCGTGATCCTCACCGGCGGCATCGACCTGTCGGTCGGCGCGGTCGTCGCCCTGTCCACCATGGTCTCGGCCTGGCTGGTGGAGCAGCACCACTGGCCGATCCTCGCCGTCGTCCCGCTGGTGCTGGCGATCGGCACCGGGCTGGGCTGGGCCATGGGCTGGGTCGTCCACACCTTCGAGATCCAGCCGTTCATCGTGACGCTCGCCGGCATGTTCCTCGCCCGCGGCCTCTGCTACACGATCAGCGTCGAGTCGATCTCCATCACCGACCCGTCGTACACCGCGATGGCGCAGACCCGCGTCCCGCTGCCCGGCGGCACCTTCCTCTCCCCCAGCGCCGTCATCGCCGTGCTGGTCGCCGCGGCGGCCTTCGTGGTCCTGCACCACACCCGGTTCGGCCGCAACGTGTACGCGCTGGGCGGCAGCGAGCAGTCCGCGCTGCTGATGGGCCTGCCGGTGGCCCGCACCAGGATCACCGTCTACGCGATCAGCGGCTTCTGCTCCGCCCTCGGCGGCGTCCTGCTGACGTTCTACATGCTCTCCGGCTACGGCCTGCACGCCGTCGGCCTGGAGCTGGACGCCATCGCCGCCGTCGTCATCGGCGGCACCCTCCTCACCGGCGGCTCCGGCTACCTCGTCGGCACCGTCCTCGGCGTGGCGGTCCTCGGGCTCATCCAGACGATCATCAGCTTCCAGGGCACGCTCAGCTCCTGGTGGACCAGGATCGTCATCGGCGCCCTGCTGTTCGTCTTCATCGTGCTGCAACGCGTCATCACCGCCCACCGCCGCACCTAGGAGTCTTCAACGGGCACTCGGGGCGATTCAGGGGGCGATTCAGGGGCGCGATTCAGCGGGCGCGCCTCGCGCCCTCACGTGTCGGAGTCGTGGGCTACCGTGCCTCCTGCCCTGACCCGATCCGTGGTCAGGACAGGAGGCACGGGGGCGGCGTGGACGAGTACGGATCGGAGCCAAAGGACGTCCTGCGGGAGTGGGAGCGGATCGTCCGCCGGGTTCGGCGGAACGCGGCGGAGGCGGTCGCCGGGCTCGACGGCCCGGGGGACCCTGCGGCGATCGAGGCGGCGCAGCGCCGCATGGGCGTCGTCTTCCCGCCGGAGCTGCGGGCGTGGCTGGGGGCGAGCGGCCTCGGCCGGCTCCGGACGGACGACGGCCGCAACGCGTGGGTGGCGTTCGGACACGACGGGGTCCTGCCGACCGGGGGGCTGCTGCTCTGCCTCACGGACATCGAGCGGGTCCACGGGTTCAAGCAGTCCCTCGCGGAGTCCGACCCGCCGGACGGCGACCACGTCGACTGGTGCAGTCGGTGGGTGCCGATCACCGCCGAGCGCGACGGGTTCTCCGGGCGTTTCCTCGACACCCGCACCGGCGCGGTCGGGGCGTGGAGCGAGGGGGAGCTCCCGTCGGAGGGCCTCCACCCTTCGCTGTCCGCGTTCCTGCGCGCGGCCGCGGACGAGCTCGAAGGAGTGCCCGCCGCGCCGGGGGACGGCCCGGACGTCCGGGGCCGGCAGGGGCCGGACGACGAGGCCGTCCGG
>NZ_JBEYFP010000424.1:0-5191 GCF_040634455.1 Kitasatospora sp. NPDC007106 | reverse complement strand
GCGACCGGCCCGCTGCAGGCCGCCGCCAGCCGCCGCATCGAGGCCCGCGCGGACCGGCACGCCCTCGAACTCACCGACGACCCGGAGCAGTTCATCGCGATGCAGCGCCGCCTCGCGGTGGCCAACGTGTCCGACGTCGACCCGCCGCGCCTGCTGGTGCTGCTCTTCGGCACCCACCCCAGTGCCACCCGCCGGATCGCCGCCGCCCGCGCCTGGCGCCCGGCCGCCGCGCCGCCGGCCGCGGCACCCCCGGCCGGCTGAGGACCGGGCGCCGCCGACTGCCGTGCCGGCGTCCACGGCCGCGGCCGTAGACTCGCAGGAGTCGTCACGGAACGTATCGAACAAGGACTCTGATTCATGGTGGACCCTTCCCCCAAGGTCGTCGTCGTCGTGCCCACGTACAACGAACGGGAGAACCTGCCGGTCATCGTCGGCCTGCTCGCCGACCTGGGGATGCCCGACCTGCACGTGCTGGTCGTCGACGACAACTCGCCGGACGGCACCGGTGAGGTCGCCGACAAGCTGGCCGCCGGGTCGCCGGACACCGTCGGCGTGCTGCACCGCACCGACAAGGACGGTCTCGGCCGCGCCTACGTCGCCGGCATGAGCCGGGCGCTCGACGAGGGCGCCGACGTGGTCGTGCAGATGGACGCCGACCTGTCGCACCCCGCCGCCGTCCTCCCGGTCATGGTCGAGACCCTGCTCTCCGGCGACGCCGCGGTGGTGCTCGGCTCCCGTTACGTGCCGGGCGGCTCGACCGCCGCCGAGTGGCCGTGGCACCGCAAGGCGCTCTCCGCCTGGGCCAACTTCTACGTCAACGCGATCCTGCGGCTGCACGTCAAGGACGCCACCGCCGGCTTCAAGGCGTGGAAGGCGGACACCCTGCGGGCGATCGACCTGCAGTCGGTGCACAGCAACGGCTACTCCTTCCAGGTCGAGATGAACCACCGCACCGTCCGCCGAGGCCTGCGGATCGCGGAGGTGCCGATCCGGTTCGAGGAGCGGGTCAAGGGCGCCTCCAAGATGAGCTTCGGCGTCCAGGTCGAGTCGGCGCTCGCGCCGTGGAAGCTGCTGTTCGCCGGACGCCGCTGACCGGCCCCCGCCGCGGCGGCCGGCCGGGGGAGCACCCCGGCCCCCGCCGCGCGGGTGACGTGCCGTCACCGTGCAGCGGTGTCGGCCGGATCGCGCCCCTCCGCGTTCCTATGCTGCGTCGGTAAGGCCGGGTACGACCGGGCTTCCGACTCCCGAACGGTTGAACGCATGCGAGTGAAGACCCGGAGCCGGCGGGTGTGGGCCGGCATCGGCGCCGTGCTGGTCGGCGTCACCGCGACCACCGGTGCGGCCGCCCCGCAGAAGGGACCGCGCCAGGACCTCGGCCCCGCGATCTCCGCGATCCTGGACAAGCCGCGGTACCAGCACTCCCAGTGGGGCATCCTGGAGCAGGACCCGCAGACCGGCCGGACGATCCACGACCTGCAGGGCGGCAAGTTCTTCATCCCCGGATCGGTCGCCAAGCTGATGAGCGTCTCCGGCGTCTGGGACACGCTCGGCGGCGACCACCGCTTCACCACCCCGGTCAACGCGCTGGGCAACCGCTCCGGCTCCGTCCTCACCGGCAACCTGGCGATGGTCGCGCAGGGCGACCTGACCATGGGCGGGCGGACCGCGCCGGACGGCCAGGTCTCCTACACGCCCGTCGACCACACCTACGCCAACGACGTCCCGGGTGCCACGCTCACCCCGGAGGACCCGCTGGCCGGCCTCGACTCCATCGCGCAGCAGGTCCGTTCGGCCGGCATCACCCAGGTCCGCGGCAACGTCGTCGTCGACCCGCGGCTGTTCACCGCCGGGCCGCCGCTCGACCCGGCGCCCACCCCGATGATCGTCAACGACAACGTCATCGACCTGCTCACCACCCCGACCGCCCCCGGGCAGACCGCGCAGCTGTTCTGGCGGCCGCAGGTCGCCCCGTACCAGGTCACCTCGGACGTGCGGACCGTCCCGGCCGGCGGCACCACCGACATCCAGGTGTCCGCCGACCCGGACGGCACCCGGATCACCCTCTCCGGCACCATCGCCGCCGACGCCGCCCCGGTGCTGCGGATCTCGCACGTCCAGGACCCGAACGCGTTCGCCCGCACCGCCCTGATCGAGGCGCTCGCCCGGGCCGGCGTCACGGTCGGCGCCCGCCCGGTCGGCCCCAACCCGGTGGACCTGCTGCCCGCCTCGTACCCCGCGGGCTCCCGGGTCGCCGCCTACGTCTCCCCGCCGTTCGAGCAGTACACCCGGCTCATCCTCAAGGTCAGCCACAACCTCGGCGCCAACCTGGGGATCTGCCTGATGGCCGTCTCCGCCGGCAGCCACGACTGCCTGGACGGCTTCCCCGTGCTGCGGGCCTTCCTGGAGCGGGCCGGCGTCGACCTCACCCAGGTCCAGCTCGCCGACGGCCGCGGCGGCGACCCCGTCGACCGGGTCACGCCCGTCGCGATCAACCAGATCCTCGCGTACTGGCTGCGCACCCCCGAGGCGGACACCTTCCGCAACGCCCTGCCGATCCTCGGCGTCGACGGCACCCTCGCCGACAACTGCACGGACTGCCCGGCCAAGGGCAAGGTCTGGGCGAAGACCGGCACCGTCGCCGGCTTCGACTACCTCAACCAGCAGCTCGCCGTCGGCGCGGAGACCGTCGCCGGCTACCTGGACGCGGGCAACGGCCGGCTCCACACCTTCTTCGCCGGCGTCAACAACACCCAGGCCGCCGACTTCGACGACTTCCTGGAGGTCATCGACGACGTCACGAACGTCGCCGCCCTCCTCCAGCAGCAGGCCGCCCGCCACCCGCACCACTGACGGACCGCCACCACCGGGCCGCGGACGGCACGGCCGTCCGCGCCCCGCGGCGTGCCCGCCGAAACCCGGTGGCCCGGCGGCACAGCCCCCGACGACAATGCGGCGGACACCGCGGTACGGGGGAGGGGTCGTGGAACGACCGGACGACGACGGGCGGCCGTTGCTGCTGCTGGACGTGGACGGGCCGCTCAACCCGTACCGGGCGAAGCCGCAGCGCCGGCCCGAGGGCTACCTCACCCACCGGGTGAAGCCCGCCTCCTGGCTGGAACGGCACCGCGACACACCGCCGGCCCGCGTGAAGCCGCTGCGGCTGTGGCTGCACCCCGGGCACGGACCGGCCCTGCTCGCCCTGCCGTACCGGCTCGTCTGGTGCACCACCTGGCAGGACGAGGCCAACGAGTGGATCGGGCCGCCGATCGGCCTGCCCCGGCTGCCCTTCGTCCGCTGGCCGCGGATGCACCACGGCGACCCCGACGGGCTGCACTGGAAGACCCGGTACCTGACCGAGTGGGCCGCCGGCCGGCCGTTCGCCTGGGTGGACGACGAGATCGAACCGCAGGACACCGCCTGGATCACCGCCCACCACCCCGCTCCGGCGCTGACCCTGCTGATCGACCACCGGTACGGCCTGCGGGCCGCGGACTTCGCGGCCCTCGCCCACTGGGCCGAGCAGCTTCCGGCGGCCGGCCGGTGACCGCCGGGACGGTGCGCAGCCTGCACCGCCACCCCCTGAAGTCCGCGCTCGGCGAGGAGATCGCCCATGCGCGGATCACCGGGCGCGGCCTCGACGGCGACCGGGTCCGCGCCCTGCTCGACACCGCCACCGGCCGCGTGGTCAGCGCCAAGAACCCGCGGCTGTGGCGCGCCCTGCTGACCGTCACCGCCCGCACCACCCCGCACGGGATCCGCCTGCTCGCCGCCGACGGACGGGAGTTGGACGAGGCGGGGCTCACCGCGCTGCTCGGCCGGGAGGTACGGGCCGTCGACGTGCCGCCGCCCGGCGCCGAGCTGGAGCGCAGCGTCCCCGAGGAGGTGCTCGACCGCGGCGCGGACGCCGAGGTGACGTCCACCGTGCACGTCCTCGGCAGTGCGGCGCCGCCCGGGACGTTCTTCGACTTCGCACCCGTCCACCTGGTCAGCACCGCGACGCTGGCGGCGCTCGGCGAGGGCACCGGCACCGGCGGGCCGGTCGCGGCGGCCCGCTACCGGCCCAACCTGGTGGTCGACACCCCGGGGCGGCGCGGCTTCCCGGAGAACGGCTGGGTCGGCCGCGAGCTGCGGATCGGCGACGGCGTCCGGCTGGAGGTGCTGGCGGCGACCCCGCGCTGCGCCGTCCCGACCCTGGCGCACGGCGCGCTGCCGCGCGACCTCGAGGCGCTGCGCGCGGCCGCCCGGCTGAACCGGGTGGAGCCGCTGCCCGGCACGGGCCCGATGCCCTGCGCCGGGGTGTACGCGCGGGTGCTGGCGGGTGGCACCGTCCGCCGCGGGGACGCCGTCAGCCTGCGGTGACCGGGCGGGCGGGCGGGGCGCCGACGGCGGCGGCCAGCGCGGCGAGGAAGCGGTCTCCGGTGGCCGGGTCCCGGACGGCGATCCGCAGCCAGTCCGGCCCCAGGCCGGGGAAGGTGTCGCCGCGCCGCACCGCGAACCCGGCCTCCCGCAGCCGCTCCCGCACCGCGGCCGCGCCGGCCAGCTCCACCAGCAGGAACGAGGACGCCGGGGTGCCGTGCACCCGCACGCCGGGGACGCCGCGCAGGCCCGCCAGCAGGTGCGCCCGGTGCGCGGCCAGCTCGTGGGCGGCCTCCTCGGCCTCGGCGAGCGCGGCCGGTGCCGAGCAGACCTCGGCGGCCGCCAGCGCCGGGGTGGAGACCGGCCAGAGCGGCTGGGCGGCGGCGAGTTCGGCGATCAGCTCCGCCGGGCCGAGCACGTAGCCGATCCGCAGCCCGGCCAGGCCCCAGGTCTTGGTGAGGCTGCGCAGCACGACCACCCGGCCCGGCAGGCCGCGCACGTCGGCGAGGGCGGCGCTCTCGCCCGGGACGGTGTCCATGAAGGCCTCGTCGACCACCAGGGTGCGGCCGGGGCGGGCGAGCGCGGCGACGTCCGCGGCGGGGTGCAGCACGGAGGTCGGGTTGGTGGGGTTGCCGATCACCACCAGGTCGGCCTCCTCGGGCACCGCGCCGGGCGTCAGCCGGAAGCCGTCCCCGGCGCGCAGCACCGCCCGGTGCACGGTGTGCCCGGCGTCCCGCAGTGCGGCCTCCGGCTCGGTGAACTGCGGGACGAGGCGAGCGAGGCCGCCACCGAGGCCTTCGGCAAGGACGTCGTCCGGCACTACGCGCACGCCGGC
>NZ_JBEYFP010000423.1:0-5214 GCF_040634455.1 Kitasatospora sp. NPDC007106 | reverse complement strand
CCTGCCGGTTCGCCGTCCCCGCGGACACCGCCGACGGCGTCCGCGCGCTCGCCCTGGAGCACGGCACCACCCCGTTCGCCGTGCTGCTGACCGCCTTCCAGGCCCTGCTGGGCCGGTACACCGGGCGCAGCGACGTCGCGGTCGGCGTGCCGGTCGGCAACCGGCAGCGGCCCGAACTGCAGGACCTGATCGGCTTCTTCGTCAACACCGTGGTGATGCGGGCGCGGTGGTCCGGGCAGCAGGGCTTCGCGGAGCTGCTGCAGGACAACCGGCTCGCCGTCCTCGACGCCTTCGACCACCAGGAGCTGCCCTTCGAGTGGCTGGTGAACGAGCTGGACCCGGAGCGGGACCTGTCCCGCACCCCGCTGGTGCAGGTCATGTTCGGCTACCAGAACACCGGCGCGAGCGGCCCCGAGCTGCCCGGGGTGCGGGCGGAGGCGGTCGAAACCGCCTGGACCACCGCCAAGTTCGACCTCAACCTGCAGGTCGTCGACGCCCCGGCCGGCCCGCTGGACGCCGTGCTGGAGTACTCGTCCGAGCTGTTCGACGCCGCCACCGCGGAGAGGATCGCCGCGCACTTCCTGCGGCTGCTGGCGAGTGCGGTGCAGGCGCCGAAGACCCCGGTCGCGGCCCTGGAGTACCTCACCGCCGACGAGCTGCGCCGGTTCGTCACCGTGCCCAACGACAACGCGGTGGAGCGCGGCCCGGCGGCGGTGCACACGCTGGTCGCGGCGCAGGACCCGGCCGCGGTCGCCGTCGTCGCCGCCGACGGGAGCCGGCTGACCTTCGGCGAGCTCGACGGGCGGGCCAACCGGCTGGCCCGGCACCTGATCGCGCTCGGCGCGGGCCCGGAGACCACGGTCGGCGTCCACCTCGACCGCGGCCAGGACCTGGTGGTCGCGCTGCTCGCGGTGCTGAAGTCCGGTGCCGCGTACGTGCCGGTCGATCCCGCGCACCCGGCGGAGCGGACGGCGCACGTGCTCGCCGACGCCGGGGTGGCGCTGGTCCTCACCAGTACGGCGCGGGCCGGCGCGCTGCCGGCCGCCGAGGGCCGGACGGCCGTCCTGGTGGACGCCGTGCGCCTGGACGGCCTCCCGGCCACCGACCCGGGCGTGGTGGTCGACCCGGACAACCTGGCCTACGTCATCTACACCTCCGGGACGACCGGCCGCCCCAAGGGCGTCGAGACCACCCACCGCGGCCTCTCCAACTACCTGTCGTGGAGCGCCGAGGCGTACGCGCAGGCACCGGGCGGCACGGCGCTGTTCTCCTCGGTCGCCTTCGACCTGGTGGTGCCGAACCTGTGGACGGCGCTGATGCTCGGCCGCCCGGTCACCCTGCTCCCCGCGGACTTCGACCTCGCCGACCTCGGCCGGCTGCTGCTGGCGGCCGGCCCGCTGAGCTTCCTCAAGCTGGCCCCCGGCCATCTGGAGGTGCTGGCGGGCCAGTTGGACGCCGGGCAGCGCCGTTCGGTGGCGGCGACGGTGATCGCGGCCGGCGACAGCTTCACCAGTGCCCTGGTGGACCGCTGGCGGGTCGACGGCGCGCGCCTGGCCTCCGAGTACGGCCCGACCGAGATCACCGTCGGCAACTCCTGCCAGGAGGTGACCGGCCCGATCACCACCGAGCTCGTCCCGCTCGGCGCCCCGATCCCCAACACCACCGCCTACGTGCTGGACGGGGGCCTGCGGCCGGTGGCGACGGGCGTGGTCGGCGAGGTGTACGTGGGCGGCACCGGGGTGGCCCGCGGCTACCGCGGCCGGCCCGGGCAGACCGCCGGGAAGTTCGTCCCGGACCCGTTCTCGGCCGTGCCGGGCGGGCGGCTCTACCGGACGGGCGACCTCGCCCGGATGCTGCCCGGCGGGGAGATGGAGTTCGTCGGCCGGTGCGACACCCAGGTCAAGATCCGCGGATACCGGGTCGAGCCCGGCGAGGTGCAGAACGTCCTCGACGAGCACCCGGCCGTCCGGGCCTCGGTGGTCGTCGGCCGGACGGACGGCCCGTCCGGCACCGAACTGGTCGCCTACGTGGTGGCCGACGACCGCGGCGCCGACCTGACGGCCTTCCTGGCCGAGCGGCTGCCCGCCTGGATGGTCCCCTCCGCCGTCGTCCACCTGGCGGAGATCCCGCTCACCAGCAACGGCAAGACCGACCACCGTGCGCTGCCCGCGCCGGGCCGCCGGTCCCGGCTGACCACGGAGTTCACCGCACCGCGGCCGGGCGTCGAGGCCGAACTCGCGGAGCACCTGCGGACGGTCCTCAAGACGGAGGCGGTGGGCGCGCACGACAGCTTCTTCGAGCTGGGCGGCGACTCCATCCGCGCGGTGGCCCTGGTCGGCGCGCTGCGGGCGGCCGGCTTCGACGTCGCCGTCCGGGACGTGTTCCGGCACCGCACGGTCGCCCGGCTCGCCGCCGCGCTCGGCGGGCGCAGCCGCGGGCGGCTGGACGCCCCGCTGGTGGCCCCGTTCGAGCTGCTCTCCGAGGCGGACCGCCGGCGCGTGCCGGAGGGAGTCCGCGACGCGTACCCGCTCAGCCACGTCCAGTTGGGCATGCTGTTCGAGATGCACGCGGCGGGCGGCGAGGGCAACTACCACAACGTCACCTCGTTCCGGATCCGCGACCCGAGGCCCTTCTCCGCCGCGGCGTTCCAGGCGGCGGTGGACCACGTGGTGGACCGGCACGAGATCCTGCGCACCTCGATCGACCTCGACGGCTACTCCGAGCCGATCCAGCTGGTGCACCCGGACGCCCGGATCGCGGTGGACAGCGTCGACGTCTCCGGTCTCGCCCCGCAGGAGCAGGAGGCGGAGCTGCGGGCGCTGATGGCCCGGGAGCGCGACCGGCCGTTCGAGCTGGACCGGCCGCCGCTGCTGCGGTTCTTCACCCGCAGCTACCGGGGCGGCTGGTGGCTGACCTTCACCGAGTTCCACCCGATCCTGGAGGGCTGGAGCTTCAGCTCGATGATCATGGAGGTGCTGGACCGCTACCGGGAGCTGGCGGCGGGCTCGGCGCCCGAGCCGCAGCCGCTGCCGGAGGTGCGCTTCGCGGACTTCGTGGCGCTGGAGCGCACGGCGCTCGCCTCGGAGGCGTCCCGCGAGCACTGGCGGGCGTCGGTGGCCGCGCACCCGAAGTTCACGCTGCCCGGTGCCTGGGGTTCGACCACCGAGCCGCCGGGTTCGATCCAGCAGACCTACGTCCGCTTCGCGGACCTGCAGGAGGGGCTGCGGGCGCTGGCGGCCCGCGCCGACGTGCCGCTGAAGAGCGTGATGCACGCCGCGCACCTGAAGGTGATGAGCATGCTCACCGGCGAGGAGGCCTTCTCCTGCGGCCTGGTGTGCGACACCCGGCCCGAGGTGGCCGGCGCCGACCGGGTGTACGGCCTGTACATCAACACGGTGCCGTTCCCGTTCCGGCGGGGTGCGCGCACCTGGACGGAGCTGGTCCGGCAGGTCTTCGAGACGGAGATCGGCCTCTGGCCGCACCGCCGGTTCCCGCTCGGCCAGATGCAGCGGGAGTTCGCCGGCGGCCAGCGGCTCGCCGACGTGTACTTCAACTACCTCGACTTCCACGTCCTCGACACCGAGCTCATCGACGTCGAGACCAGCATCGACGACAGCCCGAACGAGTTCGGCCTGTCGGTGACCTCGCACCCCGGGCTGCTGGCGCTGATCAGCCGTCCGCAGGACGTCTCCACGGAGAACCGGGAGCGCCTGGGCGCGATGTACCGCGCGGTGCTGGAGGCGATGGTCGCCGACCCGGAGGGCGACGCGACGGCCGCGCACCTGCCGGAGGGCGAGCGCGAGCTGGTGCTGGTGGCGCCCAACCGGACGGACGCCGCCTACCCGGCGACCACGCTGCCCGACCTCTTCGAGGCGCAGGTCCGCCGCACCCCGGACGCGGTCGCGGTGGTGGAAACCGACGGCTCCACGCTCTCCTTCCGGGAGCTCGACGAGCGGGTCAACCGCCTGGCGCACGTCCTGGTGGAGCTCGGCGTCGGCCCGGAGCGCTTCGTCGCCGTCTGCCTGCGCGAGGGCACCGAGATCCTCACGGCCCTGCTGGCGGTGGCGAAGGCCGGCGGCGCCTACGTGCCGATCGACCCCGCCCACCCCGCGGACCGCTCCGGCTTCATCCTCGACGACACCGCGGCGGGCGTGCTGGTCACCCGGGACTCGCTGCGGCAGCGGTTCGCGGCGTACGCGGGCACCGTGCTGTCCGTGGACGGCGACGCGCAGCGGATCGCCTCCGCTCCGGCCACCGCGCCCGGCCGGGAGCTGACGCCGGCCAACCTGGTGTACACCCTGTACACCTCCGGCTCGACCGGGCGGCCGAAGGGCGTGCTGATCACCCACGAGGGGCTGGTGAACTACCTGCTCTGGGCGGTCGACGGCTACGGTCTGGACGGCGCCGACGGGGCGGTGATGCTCGGCTCGGTCGCCTTCGACCTGTCCGTGCCGAACTTCTTCCTGCCGCTGATCGGCGGGCGCAGCGTGACGGTGCTGCCGCCGGAGCAGAGCCCCGAGTCGCTCGCCGCGCTGCTGGGCGGCACGGCCGACTACAGCCTGCTGAAGATCACCCCGGCGCACCTGGACGTGCTGCGCTCGCTGATCGGCCCCGAGGGGACGGTCGACTCGGTGCGGACCTTCGTGGTGGGTGCCGACGAGGTGAAACCGGAGACGGTGGTGGCCTGGCGGAAGACCGCCCCGGGCGCCCGGATCATCAACGAGTACGGTCCGACCGAGACGGTGGTGGGCTGTTCGGTCCACGTCGTCCCGGAGGACTTCGACCCGTCCGTGCCGGTGCCGATCGGCCACCCGATCGCCAACATCCGGATGTACGTGCTGGACGCCGCGCTCCAGCCGGTGCCGGTCGGGGTGGCCGGCGAGCTGTACATCGGCGGCGCCGGCGTGGCCCGCGGCTACCTGGGCCGGGCGGCGCTGACGGCGGAGCGCTTCCTGCCGGACCCGTACGCGTCCGCCCCGGGCGCCCGGTTCTACCGGACGGGCGACCTGGCGCGCCGCCGCCCCGACGGCGAGCTGGAGTTCCTCGGCCGGATCGACCACCAGGTCAAGATCCGCGGCTACCGGGTCGAGCTCGGCGAGATCGAGGCGGTGCTGCTCACCCACCCGGAGGTCGCCGAGGCGGTGGTCGCGGCCCGCGAGGACGTGCCGGGCGTCCGGCGGCTGGTGGGGTACGTGGTGGCCGTCCCCGGGGCCC